>NZ_JBHINE010000007.1:0-101713 GCF_042194715.1 Bartonella sp. CM120XJJH
ACACGTGAATTGCATCTCAATGTAAGGAGAAAAGATATGGCGCCTCGTCCAGCTGCTATAACGCAACCAGCCATTGCTCGCGCTTTAAGAGAAGCTAAAAAACAAGGTTGTGAACTCGTAGAAATCAAACCTACCGGTGAACTGCTTATCTATCTTAAATCCGATATCCCAATACCAAATTCAGTTAACCACCCAGACAAACTTTTAGATTTGTCAAAGAATGAATATTACGAAACCGCGCTCTCCAAGATGTAAAATTGCTTATGCCTAAACCACGCCCTCCTCATCTTGTCAAAGAAGTCACACGCCATGGTAAAATTATATGGTATGTACGTATTGGTCATGGACCACGTATTAGAATACGCGGCACCTATGGAACGCAAGAGTTTGTTGATAACTACAAAAGCGCACTTGCCGAGTTACAAGGGCTTATACTTCCTAAATCAAAAACTGGTAAACTTGTTGAAGGGTCATTTGCATGGCTACTTAAACAATACTTTAACAGCTCCAATTGGCATAACCTTGCTAAAGCTACAAAGAAACAAAATCAACTCATTCTTATAAAGGTGTGCGATGCAATAGGAAATATTCCATATCAAGCAATCGAGAAAAAACATATCATAGCCGGTGTTGAGAGGCGTAAAGAAACACCAGCAATGGCTAGGAATTTTCTGAAGGCACTTAATGGGCTTTTTAATTGGGCGATTGATCAAGGACTTTTGGAAAGTAATCCAACTTTAGGCGTTAAAAAACCTCCACTTAAAAATAAAGAGGGATTTCCTGTTTGGACAGAAGAAGATGTTGAGAAATATTATCAAAAATGGGCTTTAGGAACCCATGAACGTGTCTGGATTGATGTTCTTCTTTACACGGGTTTGCGTCGTGGTGATGCCGTACGAATTGGTTGGAAAGATGTGAAAGATAATATCATTCATCTTAAGACAGAGAAAAGTAAATTCCAAACAGATGTTTTTCTACCAATTTTGCCTGAACTAGCCGAAACCCTTAAAATTGGTCCTATTGGAAATGAAACATTCATTTGTGGTAGACGTGGAAACAAAATACCCAAAGAAAGCTTCGGGGTTTTATTTTACAAAGCATGCAATGAAGCGGATATAAAAAAATCAGCACATGGTTTGAGAAAATTAGCAGCAACACGCGCCGCTAATTCCGGTGCAACAGTTTCACAATTGAAAGCACTTTTTGGATGGACAGACGACAACATGGCATCTCTTTATACAAAGAGTGCAGATCGTAAAAAACTTGCTCTTGAATCGATAAAAAAGCTCCAAAAAAGTTAGGGATAGGAGCAAAAAAACGTAATAGAATCAATAACCGCCCAATCCCTTACATTAAGCATAATTATTTGATTTTATTTGTACTGTATTCGCCAAACAGGCCCTATAGGTTCACATATTGACATAGAAGCTTGTAGAGACTTAGGAATTGAAATATTAGACGGTGGAGGAGATCCAACTTCTGCTGCTGAGTTTGCGTGGCTCTTAATTATGTCTGCGCGTAGAAAACTCTGTAAATCTGTTTCTGATATGAAAAAAGGACGATGGCAAACAACATTTGGCAACCAAATGAAAGGGGCTACTCTTGGAATATTCGGGTTTGGGCGTATTGGTAAAATGGTTGCTCAATATGCTCAAGCTTTTGGCATGTCCATTTTGGTTTATGGAAGCGAGCGTTCAACGCAAGAAGCAAAAAATTTAGGTTATCATTTTACGCATTCAAAAGATGAATTTTTTACACGTCCTGACATTATATCCGTACATTTACGTTTAAGTGATAAAACCAGAGAAATCATTCAATTAGAGGATCTATTGAGCATGAAACCTCATGCTATTTTTGTCAACACAGCGCGTTCAGCTTTGGTTGAAAAAGGGGCGATAGAAAAAATACTAAGTTTGAAAAATTCAACTTACTTTGCACTGGATGTTTATGACAGCGAGCCAGTATATGAGAGCAAATTATTGCAATCAGAGAGAGTTCTTTGCACACCGCACTTGGGCTATGTGACTGAAGAAAGTTTTGAGAATTATATGGAAAAAGCTTGCCAAAATATAGCGTCTTTTATGAAGAGCGCTTAATGCCAGCTGAGCCAATGTTTGTAGAATTTATTTTATATAGCTAGCGTATCAAATTTGCACGACACATAATAGCTTATTTCCTTAAATTAAGCATATTCCTTAGCTTTCATATGAATACCAATCGTATTGACAGCTTTTTATGTCATCCGCATAAAATACCTCATTTATTGTTGCAAGCATTATTAAAAAAGGCTACAAGAGCACTTTCATTGTAGGGGGCTGAGTGAGCAATCATCAATTTATAGAAAAAAATTTATTATAGATGGATTGTATTGCTTGTTGCCACTATCGCTCAAGCATCAGCCTGCTTCTTTGTTCAAGGGATTGGTCCTTTAGCTGAATTTTTTTAAGAAGGATTTCTCGCTGAGTGACTCTCAGATAGGTTTGCTGTCTTCAGCAGCGCAATTCCTACCTATTAATGGGTTACTTGTAGCTGGCGAATTACTAGACAAGTTCAACGAGCGCTATATTGTTGAGGTTGGGCGCACTCGGCGTTTCTATCGCTCTTTTATTGGGAGCAATCGCAGATAACTATATTTCCCTTTTGGTTTGTTTGCTCATTGTAGAGGGATTTTATAGTTCTGCTTAACCCAGTGGCGCTAAATCTATTTCTTCATGGTTTCCACAATCGCAGCGCGGATTTGCAATGGGAATAAGGCAGGTGGGGCTACCATTAGGTGGAGCATTAGCTGGAATGGTTCTTCCTGCTAGTACGCTTGTCTATGGCATACAAGGTGCGTTTTTGGTCGGTGCCATAGTTTCTTTTTTAGGGGAATGTATATTTATTATTTTTTATCACACACCAGCAAAAGTTGTCGCTATCGTTCCCAAAAGCAAGGCAAAAGTTTCGTTCTATGCAAATGTAAGGTCTCGTCTTGCGATGTTGGCTGCGCCGCATATGAAGAATATTATTTTTCAGGCGTTTCACTTGTGATCGTTCTCAATATGTTTTAACCATTTTTATAACGATTTATTTTTATAGAATCTATCACCTGCCTCTAGATAAAAGTGCTTATTTGTTTTTTGTTTCACAGGCTTCTGGTGCCTTAGGAAGAATTATTTTAGCAGCGTGGAGTGATCATTGTAAAAAAGGACGATTTTTTCCTGTCTTGTTTTGCATGATTGCAGTCGTTTTTGGATTTTTAATATTAATTTTTGGCATGAGTGGATCCATAATTTATTTAACTATTTTATCTTCTTGGTTAGTTTTTTTGGGATTAGGATGGTATGGCCCTTGGGTTGCTTATATTGTAGACTCTTCACCGAAAGAAAGCGTTAGCTTTTCTCTGGGGTTAGTAATATCTGTAAATCAAATCGCAATTATTACTGCGCCATCATTATTTGGATTAATCCAAGATTTTACAAACACTTATTTACTAACATGGCTGATTTTAATTTTAATGATTATTTTTTCACTTTTCTTAACAAAAAAATAGGGAAATATAATCGGGGAGGAAATTATAATGATAAATGAAAATACTTTTGAATTGAGCAATGTCGAAAGAGACAAACTTTGAGAGGCTTTAGACCATGTTATTTATGATCCATACGGGTAGTATTGAATATTCGGTTGAACTAAAAAATAGTATTTTCGCTGCTACCACATAGAATATTGACAATTCTTATGAAGCAAAAGGGGTCTATTACCCCTAGACCATATTAATCTTTGAAAACCTTCCTATTGATAGAAAAATTAATACGTCACCTAATCCTTATAATCTAGATGCGTCTTGTAAAAGCGGTTATATAAGCGAAAATTTAATTATGATGTTTTCTTTATTAATCGGAGAGCCGTATTCAATTAAGTTTGAAGCCGAACATATAGTAAATAACCTAGTTCATTTAGAGGATAATAGAAAGGATTATACAGGATTAGGATCTGAAGTTGAGTTAGATTTTCATATAGAAAATGCTGCACTAAAATTTATAAAAGGTTTAAATTTATCTCCTAAAGGGATACTTTTAACTGGTGTTCGCAATGATGTTGATGGCCCGTTAACGAGAATATCTGATGCACGTCTAGCTTTAAAACTTTTAAGTGAGGAAGATTTGAGTAGCTTAAGGGATAATTTATATATAATTAATGTTCCCTATAGAGGAGAAAAATGGAGTAACCTCTACAAGTAAAGTGCCCCCTAGTTCAAGGAGACGGTGAATTCCCAGATATCAGCGCTGTTTTTTATCTGGGCATGTTAGAACCACAGTCAAAAAAAGCCAAGGACACTTTAGATCATTTTTATGAAGCTATTAAGGCTGTATCTTTTGGAATTGATGTACAACCAAGAAGATTATTATACATTGATAACAGAATGGCTCTACACTCTAGAGATAAATTTTCTGGATCATTTGATCGTTATAAAAATCCAATGCGGTGGATTCAAAGAGTATTTGTGTCTGCAGATTTATGGAATCATAGATATGTAGAACAAATAAAAGAAAGAGTCTTTGATTTTCAATGTTAATGTCTTGATCATGATATGATGTTGAGTATTATATATTATTGACGACATATCTCATATGTATAGATTTCTCCCGCATCATCAGGTGAGGTGGCTATCTAATTATAAGCTATAGTAGCCAATTGATTTTCTATGGCTGCACTTATCTTTGTTATTTTGCCCTTCCTTTCAAGCCGCTAGAGGGCTTTTCCTATTAAGCCCTTGGAAGAGCGATTTGGAGTAATTTCATAATGCGAAACCAAAACATAGTGACAAACTCTTCTATTGTTTTCACAAGTATGACGGTTTGCATGGTTGCACCCTTCAAGCACAGTGACTTTTTTTCTTGCACGATGAAATCTTTCATATATGAGACAACATAATTAATTTATAACAGATAATTCAATGTATTATCTAAAAAATGCAACGAAATAGCTATTAATGCGAACATATGAATTAAAAAAACAAACATCGCGTACAAATAAATTCAAATATAATTGGCCACACGACTTATAACATTTTTTAGATGAACAAATAATAATACACCCCATGTATTTAAACAAAGCCCCATGTCTTTAAACAAAGAATGAAAATCATAAAATGAGCTCTAAGGATAATAGGAACTCTTCGCAAAGAAGAGAAAGAGATGAAGACTCCAAAGACTTCATCATCACCATCCTTCTCTATTTTGTTAACACATTCATTTTATACAAGAATCTTTCCCTCGGAGGAAACAGCATTTGCAATAGCTTCCTCGCTTGCCTCATCAGGTAATAACATCTCATTATGGGCGCATCCCGATGGGATCATAGGAAAACAGTTTTCTAAATGATAAACACGACAATCAAAAAGAACAGGCTTATCACAGTCAATCATCTGCTGAATTTTATCATCAAGTTCATCGGGTTTTGAACAATGAATTCCCACCGCTCCATAAGCTTGTGCCAATTTCACAAAATCAGGCATAGATTCCGTATAAGAATGAGAAAGACGATTACCATGCAGCAATTGCTGCCACTGGCGAACCATACCCATATACTGATTATTTAAAATAAAAATTTTCACTGGCGTATTATGCTGAATTGCCGTTGCAAGCTCTTGAATATTCATCTGAATAGAGGCATCACCAGAAATACACACAACAAGCGCATCAGGGTGTGCTATTTGAGCACCGATAGCCGCAGGAAGACCATACCCCATCGTTCCTAACCCACCAGAAGTCATCCAATGTTTTGGTTCATCAAAATGATAATATTGTGCTGCCCACATCTGATGCTGTCCGACATCCGTTGTGATATAAGCGTTCGCATCTTTGGTAAGAGCATACAGCCGTTCAAGAGCATATTGTGGCATGATAACATCTTTTTTTTTCATATATGCCAATGAATTACGAGCTTTCCAACGGTTAATCTGTGTCCACCACGCCTCACGAACTTCAATGTTAAACGCTGGTTTCTGTATCTTTAAGAGTTGCGTCATATCTTCCAAAACACAAGCCACATCACCAATAATTGGAACTTCTGCTTTTACAATTTTATTGATGGAAGAAGGATCAATATCAATATGAATAATACGCGCATGAGGTGCAAATGCATCCAATCGCCCCGTGATACGATCATCAAATCGTGCTCCAACAGCTAACATGACATCACAATCATGCATAGCCATATTAGCCTCATAAGTTCCATGCATCCCAAGCATTCCAAGCCAATTTTTACCAGAAGCAGGATAAGCACCAAGTCCCATTAATGTTGAAGTAATCGGAAAATTCCCCAACTGAACCAAATTACGTAAAAGCTGTATAGCTTCCATCCCCGATGAAATTACACCTCCACCAGAATAAATAATAGGACGTTTTGCCTCAACTAAAAGAGAAACGGCCGATTCAATAACCTTAGTATTCCCTTTCAACGGTAGAGAAGAATGCAAAGATTCCTGAACTTGAGGTGCTCTATAAATTCCTGAAGCAAATTGAACATCCTTAGGAATATCAATCAAAACCGGACCAGGACGACCTGATTGAGCAAGAGAAAAAGCTTCATGAATAACAGCCGCAAGATCATTGACATTTTTAACTAGCCAATTACGCTTCGTACAAGGCTTTGTAATTCCAACTGTATCAGCCTCTTGAAAAGCATTTGTTCCAATCACCGTTGTTGACACCTGCCCAGAAAAACAAACAAGAGGTATAGAATCCATAAGTGCATCCTGCAAAGGTGTCACAGCATTCGTTGCCCCTGGACCAGAA
Source organism: Bartonella sp. CM120XJJH (assembly GCF_042194715.1). Lineage (NCBI taxonomy): Bacteria > Pseudomonadati > Pseudomonadota > Alphaproteobacteria > Hyphomicrobiales > Bartonellaceae > Bartonella > Bartonella sp. CM120XJJH. The sequence continues at coordinate 6,783 of NZ_JBHINE010000007.1, forward strand.
GTCACAAGCATAACCCCTACCTTCCCTGTGCTGCGTGCATAGCCTTCAGCCGCATGCCCTGCGGCTTGTTCATGGCGCACCAAAATATGCCGGAGTGTATCTTGATGATAAAGAACATCAAAAATAGGCAAAACAGCCCCACCAGGATAACCAAAAATATGTTTAACCCCTTGATCTATAAGAGCCTGAACCACTATTTCAGCCCCCGACATTATTTTTCCATCTGCACTCTCTTGCTTTCTTGGATCATTTCTCATTTTTCCCACTCACCTACTTTATAGGACAATAAAAAAGCCCCTAACGGAGCCCATAAAAAAAGACCCCAAAGGAGCCCATTACACAACACATACTGTATGATCACCCCCCATTATTCCAACGTATAAAATATATAAAAAAATTCCTTGTAGAAAGATTTCTAATTCCATTGATACCATTCGTCAATAAAAAATTATATTTTCTAAAAAAAATTTTTCACGAATTATCTTTTATCTTTCGATAAGTTTCTTTGCAAAACTCTAGCTCTTTTATCAAAAAGTAAGTATCCATTCTTCATCAAATTGATTACGAAACCATGTCATTTGTCTTTTTGCATATCTCCTCGTTTGTATTTTCACCGCTTCAAGAGCATTCTCAAAGCTTCTATATCCATCCAAATAAGCCATAAATTCAGGTATACCAATAGCCTTCATTGCTGGTAATGAAGGGGAAAGCATAAGATTCTTCATGATCATCACTTCTTCTAAAGCTCCTCTTTCAATCATAGAATCCAAGCGTTTATGAATACGTTCATAAAGCAGAGGACGTGGTGGCATGAGAAGAATTTTTTCGGTCAAATTCGGCGCAATAAGAGGTGTTGTTTTTTGTTTCTGCCACCAACTGAGCGTCTTACCGGTTGCATCATAAACTTCCAAAGCACGGACAATACGCTGTCTATCGTGCGAAGAAATTTTTTCAGCAACAACAGCATCAATCTTCAACAACTGGCGATAAAGATTTGCAACGCCCTCTTTATCAAGCAGCAAACGCCACTTCTGCCGCACAACATCTGGAACATGAGGGATTTCCGAAATCCCCTCTAAAAGAGCACGAAAATAAAGTCCTGTTCCACCAACAAAAATAACTGATCTTAAAGAAAAAGTAGCCAATAGCTTCTCGACATCACACAACCATTGCCCTACTGAATAATTCAAAGTAGGACTCACATGACCATAAAGATAATGTGGAACAATCGCAGTATCATCCTCCCTCGGCCGTGCCGTTAAAATATTTAAAACATCATAAACCTGCATTGAATCAGTATTAATAATGAGAGCATTTTTTTCTTGAGCCATTTGCAAGGCAAGTTCTGACTTCCCACTTGCCGTTGGTCCCGCTATTAATGTAACTGTTCTCTGCTTCATAAATAGCAATTTCTCCCTATCAATAACTTATTGCAACATGCATGACATCTCCTAAAGCCCCTGTATTTTATCTTCGTTATCATAGAGTGAACACTTTAAACAAAAATACGAATACAAATTCTTCTTAAAACCAAGCCTCTTATGAAACTTATAAAAAAGAAAAAATGGACTTAATAACAACACCAAAGGAATTTCCAAGCATTTTTGCTATCCTAGTTCAATAATAAACTACAGCCATGATCATTCTGTCCGTTAGTCCATTAAAAACAAACATATTCTTTGTCATCATTTATGAAAATAATACTGAGCTTAACCTATACAATCAAACAGCTTTATTTTTTCCTATAAAAACAGCATATTATTCTGATTTATAATAGGAGATTCAGAAATTGTCTTTTTCACACTTTTTTTATAACTATTTTTTCATCCATCACCAAGAAAGATATAAATATATATAACTAATTTAGTCTAATATGATTTTTCTCTGGATCACTTTTTTCAAACTGAAGTGAAAAAACGTTCTCTATAGCACACAAAACACAATCACAAAGTGCTAAAAGTCTCACTAGATAAAACATTATTTATAATAATAATTGACTTAAACACAAAACATAGATCTCTCATACAGCATTTCAAAGCCTAAGCTGTTGCAAGGTTGAAATCTAGCAAATCTATGATGGTACCAACTTGTACTTTTATTTAACGCAAAAATAGAGCTGCCCAATGGATTTTATGTTATACAGTCCATGCTCTCTGTCGTTAAATGAGCTTGAGAAATATGGGACACCACATGGCTGAGCTACAGAATATCCCATATACTAAGGCTGATAAAAAACAAAAAATTAATTTCTTAAGCATCAATCCATTAGGAGCGTTACGAACCGCAACTCTCCATCTGGACGCGCTACAATAAATAGAGCATTTTTGCGTCCAGCTTCACGTAATTTATGAATACGTTTTTTAGCCTCATCAATTGTTGTGATAGCACTCTGATTGATATCAACAATCACTTCACCAACTCGAATACGCTTTTTATCCGCTGCGCTATTTTGTGCAACAGATGTCACCACTAGTCCTCGAAGTTTATCTGAAATTGAATAACGATGACGCAAATCCTCTGTCAGTTCAGATAACGTCATTCCCATAAATTGCATTGTCACGTTTTTCGACAGATCTTGACTTTTTTTATCATCAACTTCTTCTTCTGTATCTTCATTTGGATCTGTTTCAATCAAACGTCCAAGCTTAACTTTTACTGTTTTTTCTTGCCCATTACGTAAAACAGTAACATCCACCACTTTTCCTTCTGAACTTTCTGCAACTAAACGCGGCAAATCACGTGCATGCTTAATTTTGGAATTTCCAAAGTAAAGAATGACATCTCCAGTTTGCAACTGGCTATTATCTACATTATTTTCTTCCGTCTGTTCTATTTTACCAGCCACCAATGCCCCTACAGCATTGTCCAATTTTAAACTTTTTGCAATATCCTTTGTTACCGGCTGAATACGAATAGCCAACCAACCACGTCTTATTTCTCCAAAATCACGCAATTGATTAATAACAGAAAGGGCCATATCCGATGGAATAGCAAATCCAATACCGATAGATCCTCCAGAAGGTGAAACAATTGCTGTATTAATGCCAATGACTTCACCATTTCTATCAAATAACGGACCACCAGAATTGCCCCGATTAATTGCTGCATCTGTTTGAATAAAATTATCATAGGGACCAGCATTAAGATCACGGTTACGTGCAGAAATAATACCAACCGTCACACTTCCACCAAAACCATAAGGGTTTCCAATAGCCATAACCCAGTCACCAATGCGTGCTTTTTCAGAATCACCAAAACGCACAGCTTTTAATTTTTTACTTCCTGCATCGACTTGAAGCAACGCCAAATCAGTTTTGCTATCCTTTCCAAGAAGCTTTGCCTTTAGTTTTGTACCATCCGTAAAATTAACTTCAATATCATCAGCATCAACAATAACATGATAATTTGTAACAATAATCCCTTTTTGCGCATCAATCACAAAACCAGACCCTAAAGAACGCACCTTTTGAAATTGACTATCTTTTTGACCATCTTTGGGTGTAAAAAAATCACTAAAATATTCCTCCAGCAATGAATCTTTTGGGATAACGGGTACCGAGGTATTTTCATCCTGTTCGGTTCCTTCAACAGTCTGTGCCGTGGAAATATTCACAACTGTTTCCAAAAGCTCAGAAGCTAAATCAGGAATAGAAAGCAATTCCTTGCTTGTCTCTGCGCCCCAAGACAAACTCACTGATCCTGATAGAAACAAAGTCACACAAAAAACAACTCTTGTGATAAAAAACTTTAAAAACGTATTTTTACTCACGACACTTCTATCCATGACATGCCTTTAACCAAAGCGGCAAAGAGCCCCACTAAATTTATCTATGTAAAACCAGCACGGCTCGATACTCTCTACGACTTTTATCATAAAAGAAAATGGTCACAGATCATTCTTTTCATGCAAAATCTCGTATCTGCAATCCATTATTTTATCTATTCTCTCCCGATTTTGAATCCGTTTTACTGAGGCCTGTATTCATTGTCGGTAAGAATGCTTTATTTGCCTGCGGCGGATTACGAAAATAGAAAAAGAAATCCTCATTTGGTGAAATCACCATCGGAGTACGCTCTAAATTCTTGTATTGTTCCATCGCCAACCAAAAATCGTAAAAAGATGGATTAGCCTCCCTCGCATTCAATAAAAGACGAATACTTTCAGCCTGACCTTCACCACGAGTAATTTCAGCATCACGCTTTGCAGCTGCTACGATTTCTTCATATTCACGATTAGCTTCTGCCACAATACGATCTCGCTCCTGCTGACCACGAGCACGAATATTTTCCGCAGCAGCTTCACGTTCAGCTGCCATTTGCCGATAAACATCTTCTGAAACAGCATCCGTCAAATCGGTTTTACGAATACGCACATCAACAATGTTAATACCCAACGAACCTGCATCTACAGAGAACTGCTTCTGTACTTCAGCCATCATCGCTCCCCGTTCATCCGATAAAGCCGCTTTAAATTCTCGCTTACCATAAACAGCCCGTAAAGCATCAATAAAACGCGGTGCAAGATTTTCACGGGCAGCAATTTGCGGACGCCCAGAAGCAATGCGCTGTAAAAACAACTTAGGATCTGTAATACGGTAAATAAAGAACGCATCCACTTCATAATACGCACCTCCACGAACCTGTACAGATTGTGTAGGAACATCATAACGCAACAACCGATTATCAACAATGATCATCTTATCTATAAATGGCGCCTTCAAATAGATCCCTGGATTAGATTCTACCTGAACAATTTGTCCAAAACGCTTAATTGCTACTTGTTGACGAGGATAGACGATAAAAACGGACATCCACAAAATCATCAAAACCAGTACTATAGCACTCAAAACAAACAAAAAACGAGATTGCTGCATAATTAATATCCTCCAGAAATGCTAGAATCCGAAAGCGATGCAGGACGCGCTGATGTTGCCTTCAATTTTTCTGATGAATTGCTACGCAACAATTCGTTCAAAGGTAAATAGGGCACCGCTGGAGAATTTGCCTGATCAAAAACCAACTTATTTGGTGAAGAAAGGATGCGCCCCATCGTTTCCATATAGAGACGGTAGCGAGCAGCTTCTGGTGAAATAGCAGCCTCACGAGCTATCGCCTGAAAACGCTCCGCACGCCCTGTTGCCTCTTCGACCATTTGTGCCTTTTCACCTTTTGCGATTTCTCGTGTGCGTGAAGCTTCACCATTTGCTAAACCAATTTTCGTAAAACGCACACGATTTCCCTCTTCAATCATTCTTCCACGTTCCTGCTCCGCCTGCTGAACAGAATTAAACGCAGCAGCAACCTTTGTTGGAGGAGCAGCTTCACTGATAGACACACGGCTTATTTCAACACCAAGTTGATATTTATCTACAGTCAACTGAATAATCTTTCTAACGTCATTAGCAACTTCTTCTTTCTTGTCACGTAAGACATCATCAACCGGCCGCGAACCAATGACTTCACGCATTGCACTCTCAGCAACTTGGCGAACTGTTCCTTCTTGATCATTCACATTGAATAAAAACTGACTAGGGCGTGAAATACGATAGTAAACGGAAAAATTAACATTAACAATGTTCTGATCACTTGAAAGCATTAAGCCATCACTTTGTTGCGCCTGACCGGGCTTCCCACCAATCGCGATTGTTTTTTCCGTTAAAGGTACTTTCATATAGGTCTCAATTGGCCAAAAATGAAAATGCAACCCATCACCAATAATGCCTTCTTTAGGGATGCCAAAGCGCAACTCCACCGCTTGTTCATTTTGCTGAACAATATAAAATGACTGATATAGCCAAAAAAACGCAATAAGCAGAAGGAATAAAACAGAAAGACTACTTCTCCCAAATTGTTTAAACTGATCCTGCCCTTTGCGCAAAATATCATCAAGATTGGGACTATTATCACCACCATTATTGCCACCAGAACCAAAGAGATTCTTAGCTGGTTTCTTTTTATCACCACTGTTTTTATTGCCACTCCATGGGCCACCACCATTTTGATTTGTCCAGGGCATTATCACCTCTTTAACTGATTACCACTACTCGAACACCAACCATTTGCTTGATCTTATAGGGTGTCTCTTACCTCATTACAATACAACTGATAAACCCTTCCACTTCATATTACAAAAAATTATTTCCGCTCATAAACAACAAAACGTGTCGGATGACTATCTTTATCCCCTTTTGGAATATCTTGTGTTTGCACAATAGTCCACTTTTCTTTATCAAAAACAGGAAAAAAACTATCACCTTCTATAGAAGCTAAAACTTCTGTAAGAAATATTTTATCAGCCATATGCAACCCTTGTTGAAAAATTTCACTACCACCAATAATAAAAATTTCCTCTACATCATTTTGAGAAGCAACGCTTGTTGCAAGAGAACAAGCTTGCGATAAAGAGTGAGCAACAACAGCCCCCCCAGCACAAAAGGTGCAATCACGCGTAATGACGATATTTGTACGCCCTGGTAAAGGTCGCCCGATAGAATCCCAAGTTTTTCTTCCCATAATAATAGGCTTACCCAACGTCAAAGCTTTAAAGCGTTGCAAATCTGTCGATAAATGCCACGGCATTGCACCTTCACGACCGATAACACCATTTTCTGCAACAGCAGCAATTAAACAAATGGAAATCGTCATATTGCTACCGGCGCTTTAATATGGGGCTGTGCTTCATAATTAAGCAACTCAAAATCCTCAAATTGAAAAGAAAAAAGATCTGTTACCGCTGGATTTATGCGCATACATGGCAAAGCATTTGGTATACGAGACAATTGATATTTTGCCTGTTCAAAATGATTAGAATAAAGATGAGCATCTCCCAGAGTATGAATAAAATCGCCTACTTTAAGACCGCTTACTTGCGCAATCATCATCGTTAGCAATGCGTAGGATGCAATATTGAATGGAACACCTAAGAAAATATCTGCTGAACGCTGATACAGTTGACAAGATAATTTACCCTCCGCAATGTAAAATTGAAAAAGACAATGACACGGAGGCAAAGCCATTTCCTCTATTAATGCAGGATTCCAAGCTGATACAATCAAGCGACGAGAATCTGGCGTTTCCTTAATCATCGTTAAAAGATTGTTAATTTGATCAATATGGCGTCCATCAGGAGCAGGCCAAGAACGCCACTGATAACCATAAACAGGACCAAGATTTCCCTTTTCATCAGCCCATTCGTCCCAAATCGATACACCATGCTCTTTCAACCATGCGATATTTGTATCGCCTTTAAGAAACCACAAAAGCTCATAAATAATTGAACGTAAGTGTAGTTTCTTTGTTGTCAACAATGGAAATCCTGCTTGTAAATCAAAACGCATCTGATACCCAAAGATAGATCGCGTTCCAACACCCGTTCGATCTGTCCGATCAATACCCTGATTTAAAACATGAGATAAAAGAGCAAGATATGATTTCATAGGGCTATTATGTCCGATTCTTCTCATTATAGAAAATAAAAACTGCAAAATCCGTACAAACATAATTCAAATCTTTTTCCGAAAGCATCTTACACAAGAAATTATCATGATCTGACTAAAATTTTGATGCAAAAGATAAAATACTATAGACAGCTTCTAAGAAAATGACATAAATGAACAAAGATGGATGAACAATAAAGGGATCGACTATGGAAAAACAAGAATCTTTAGCACCGCATGATACAAGAAAACGTATCTGGGCTATTGTGTCCAGTGCATCAGGTAATCTAGTAGAATGGTATGACTTTTATGTTTATTCCTTTACGTCCATTTACTTTGCATCACAATTCTTTCCCTCAGATGGCGATGTCGTTGCGCAACTTTTAAAGGCTGCTGGTGTTTTTGCTATTGGTTTTCTTATGCGCCCAATCGGAGGATGGCTCTTTGGATACATTGCTGATCGTTATGGCCGCAAACGCTCAATGCTTATCTCTGTTTTTATGATGTGTGGTGGTTCGTTCTTAATCGCCCTACTTCCTACCTATGAAACCATTGGAGTAACAGCAGCAGTTCTTTTACTTTTACTCCGAATGCTTCAGGGACTTTCTGTCGGTGGCGAATATGGTACAACAGCAACTTATATGAGCGAAATCGCCCTCAAAAACCGCCGTGGATTTTTTAGCTCTTTTCAATATACCACACTGATTGGTGGTCAACTCCTAGCCAGCCTCGTTATATTCATTCTGGCACTTTATCTCAACGAAGATCAACTAAAAGCGTGGGGCTGGCGTATTCCTTTTGCCATTGGTGGATGTGGCGCAATAGTTGCAATTTATCTCCGCCGTACACTCCATGAGACAACGACCAAAGAAAGTCGTTCTAGTGCACAAGCTGGTAGTATTAGGGGACTTCTAGGCAACCACCGAAAAGCTTTTTTTCTAGTTATCGGCTTTACCGCTGGAGGATCGCTCACATTCTACACCTATACGACTTACATGCAGAAATATCTGATCACAACCACCGGCTTTGATAAACATACAGCCACAACTGTGATGACTGCCGCACTCTTTGTTTTCATGTTACTCCAACCCCTCTTTGGTTCTCTCGCAGATAAAATTGGAACAAGAACTTCACTTCTTATTTGGAGTGTCTTATCTATTATCTTTACCATTCCTGGACTTAATGTGATTGGTAATACTGATAGTACATGGATTGCTTTATCAGTCATTATTGGAATGCTATGCATTATGAGCTTTTACACATCCATCTCAGGCATTGTAAAATCGGAAATGTTTCCCGCTTCAGTGCGAGCAATAGGTGTTGGACTCTCTTATGCTATTGCCAATGCACTCTTTGGTGGTTCTGCCGAAGCTGTAGCGCTTGGATTAAAAGATATTGGATATGAATCTATCTTCTATTTTTATATAACCGGCATGATGATCATTGCCTTCATCGCAATTCTCTTAATGCCAGATGCTCGCAAAAAGGGGTATTTACAAGGAGACGATATTCATTAACTTTTAGTGTTAATAAAAAAGGATTTTAATAAAAAAGCCCAGAATACTGGGCTTTTTTATATTCTTTCCGATAGAAGTTTAAAGCTCACAATTTTTTATCCCTTCAAACACTCTAAAGAAGAAATTTTCTCCCCTGCATATGCCGCTTATAAAAATAAATGGCTTCATATTATAATGTAATAAATATTTCTTTTGCTGAATTTAGTTCACTGAAGATAAAAAACGTTTGATTTATTTTAATATTCCCATTTCCACTCAAAGTCGAAGAAACGTGATTATCTTTTAAGAAATTTTATCAATAATAAAGATTACACTCATGATTTTGTTTAATACGTTCTTAATGGTACTCCTCATGCAAAACAAATCCTTTCATGAAAAATAGAATTACCATTATATTATGAATTCGCACACTTTTTTGAGAAACATTTCTCAATGCACCCAACTCCATTTCACAACAGTACTCGTGAATGACATAACGTAAAAGCCCCGTAAAGTATAAACATGTATACCACCCTCTTTACACTTAATAAAAGTGTAAGCCGCTATCATTATACTATTGACGAACTCTTAATATTGCACTCCCCCCTTGACACTTAAGATGGTTCATAAAAAGTATTTTAACTGATACACCAACTTCGCATATCATAATCAATAACATCAAGCATATAAACTAAAGAGTATCATATCTTCATAAACACTCTGCATATGTAAATAATTCACAATCAAACAAAAAACAATATTTCCTTCAAGATGGTCAAAAACGTATGATTTACGCAATATAACAACACCATGAGCCCAAAACAGTACTGATAGCTCTCGAAAAAAACTTTATGTTTCCCTAAAAAATTATCATAATACAATGGCGCTTTTATAATGCACATCGTAAATAGCTTTAAAAAGAAGAAAAGTTATAAATCTAAAAGGGGAATACTTCATGAATAATCAAACAACTTTGGACCCACATGATACAAGGAAACGTATTTTTGCTATCATATCCAGCGCATCAGGAAATCTGGTAGAATGGTACGACTTTTATGCTTACTCCTTTGCATCGGTTTATTTTGCATCACAATTTTTTCCTGAAGATGAAGATATCGTCACACAACTGTTAAAAACAGCAGGAATCTTTTTTATTGGCTTTCTTATGCGTCCAATTGGAGCATGGCTCTTTGGATTCATTGCGGATCGTTATGGACGTAAACGCTCAATGCTTATTTCTGTTTTTATGATGTGTGGTGGCTCTTTTCTCATTGCCATACTTCCCACTTATAAAACCTTGGGAATAACAGCAGCATTTCTTCTCCTTTTAGTCCGTATGTTTCAAGGACTTTCCGTTGGCGGTGAATATGGTACAGCAGCAACTTATATGAGTGAAGTTGCACCCCAAAATCGTCGCGGGCTCTTTGCTTCTTTTCAGTATGCAACAACAATCTCAGGTCAACTTCTCGCAAGTTTTATAATATTTATTTTAGCTCTTTACCTTACTGAAGATCAGTTAAAAACGTGGGGATGGCGTATTCCTTTTGTCATTGGTGGCTTTGGAGCAATCGTTGCAATTTATCTGCGTAGTTTGCTCCATGAAACAACAACCCACAAAAGCCGCTCTGAACAACATGCTGGTAGTCTTCGAGAACTTTTTCGCAATCATAAAAAAGCTTTCTTTTTGGTTGTTGGCTTTACAGCTGGTGGATCACTCACATTTTATACATACACGACTTATATGCAAAAATATCTGATCACAACCACGGGCTTTGATAAACAAACCGCAACAACGATAATGACTGCCGCCCTCTTTATTTTTGTGCTCCTCCAACCCCTTTTTGGTTCCCTAGCCGATAAAATTGGAGCAAGAGCTTCACTCATTAGTTGGGGGGTATTATCTATTATCTGCACCATCCCTGTACTTAAAATGATCGGTAATGCTCATAATCCATGGACAGCACTCTTAATCATTATTGGAATACTCTGTGTTATGAGTTTTTATACGTCCATTGCTGGTATCATAAAAGCAGAATTGTTCCCTGCTTCAATCCGAGCAATTGGCGTTGGATTTGCTTTTGCCATTGGCAACGCACTCTTTGGCGGTTCTGCTGAATATGTAGCGCTTGGATTAAAAAATATAGGATACGAATCTGTGTTCTTTTTTTACATAGTTGGTATGATGGTCATTGCACTCATCTCTATTCTTCTTATGCCCGATATAGATAAAGGAGGATATCTCGATAAGGACGATAGACTTCATTAAACTTATTTTCTGAATAAAAAAGCCCAAGAAATTGGGCTTTTGTGATCTCCTCTCCACCCTAATAAAGAACGAAAAGTCCGCCCCGCATTCGTCTTGCAAACAACTCAATTTCTCTTAAATTGTCTATAGTTACTGCCTTCTTTATGTAATTTACTTGATAAGATTCTATAGGCAGGCCCTATCCTAAATATTTATCACGATATCTAAAAAACACCTTATACGGAAAACCTTATCTGAGCCTTACCTCACCCTCCTAAATGATGATGTGTTATGATACAACAAGATAAGTAAGGACACAAAAATCCCCTTTTACATTATTTAAGCTTTATGAAATGTCTTCAGTTTTTTGACTTTCCGCTCATAAAGACCATCTCTTCTATGATCTTCCGATATTATTCCAATAATTGCATTCTTCTCATAAAGTTTAAAGGTATTCTGATCTACTTTTCAATGTTCTCTCCCTTTAAATGCAATGTGATAACTTTTTATTCTATAACACAAGTAAAAATCTTAAAACGAATGACAACATAACTCTAATAAATCATCTTAAAGAGTTTCCCTAAGAAATTATTATAATACAATTGAATTTTGCTGGAAATCATAAACAATTATGTTTAGAAAATATGGACTATAAATCCAAAAGGGGAACAGTTCATGAAAAATGAAACAACTTCAGCATCACAGGATGCAAGAAAACGTGTTTTTGCTATTATAGCAAGTGCATCAGGAAATCTCGTAGAATGGTACGATTTTTACGTTTACTCATTTGCATCGATTTATTTTGCATCACAATTCTTTCCCTCCGATGGTGACACAATTACTCCACTGTTAAAAACCGCGGGTGTCTTTTTTATTGGCTTTCTTATGCGCCCTATTGGAGCTTGGTTTTTAGGATTTGTCGCCGATCGTTATGGACGTAAACGCTCGATGCTTATATCCATTTTTATGATGTGTGGTGGCTCTTTTTTCATCGCCATACTTCCCACCTATGAAACCTTAGGAATAACCTCAGCAATCCTTTTACTTTTAGCTCGGATGATGCAAGGGCTTTCAGCGGGTGGTGAATATGGTACAGCAGCCACTTATATGAGCGAAGTTGCCCTCAAAAAACATCGTGGGCTTTTTGCTTCTTTCCAATCTGCCACCCTTATTACAGGTCAACTTCTTGCCAGCTTCATTATATTTATTCTAGCATCTTATCTCTCTGAAGATCAGTTAAAAGCATGGGGATGGCGCATTCCTTTTGTAATTGGTGGATTTGGGGCAGTGATTGCGATTTATCTGCGTCGTTCTCTCCACGAAACAACCACGAAAGAAAGCCGCTCTCACAAACACTCTGGCAGTCTTAAGGAACTTCTCACCAAGCATACAAAAGCCGTTGTCGTAATTGCATGCTTTGCATCAGGAGGATCACTCACATTTTACACCTTTACGACTTATATGCAAAAATATCTGATCACAACCACCGGCTTTGATAAACAGACCGCAACAACGATTATGACGGCTGTACTATTTATTTTCATCCTATTCCAACCCATAGCTGGTATCATAGCCGATAAAATTGGAACAAAAACTTTACTTATCATTTGGAGTATACTCTCTGCCATCTTTACATTTCCTGGACTCTGGATAATCGGTAATACGCATAGTACATGGGTTGCCTTATCCGTCATTATTGGCTTGCTCTTCATTATGAGCATGTATACATCCATCTCTGGTGTCGTAAAATCAGCAATGTTTCCCTCTTCAATACGCGCATTAGGCGTTAGCATCTCTCATGCCATTGGTAACGCCTTATTTGGTGGTTCTGCTGAATACGTTGCACTTGGATTAAAAAAGTACGGTCATGAATCACTCTTTTATTTTTATATAACCGTTGTGATGATCATGGCATTCATTGCTCTTCTCTTTGTCCCGAGTATGCGTAAAGGGGGATACCTCCAAGAGGATGAAAAACATTAAACCTTTTTATCAACGAAAAAGCCCAAGAAATTGGGCTTTTTTTATCATTATCACAAATTTAATATTGTTTAAATTTTATGAAGTGCATTTAATTGTTTGGCTACCAAATAATAGAAAGTCATACGACTTTTTCTGCGATCTCCAGACATCATTTCTGCAACTTTTGACACAGCCATTTTAGCGCTCTGCTCATCAGCTTCTAAAACATCTTGAACCCATTTTTCAACACGTTCTAACTCTTTTGGATCCGACGTAGCAACAAGCGCCGCATCCTGCTTTTTCATCACCAAAGCTAAACGACGGCTAAGTCGTTCTACTGCTGCTTCATCGGGATTTGAATCATATAGTTTAATATCTGCTAAATTATTTGTCATTTTGCATCATCTCCTCTCCAAAAATGAGCGGACTATACTTTACAGCCGCATCATATAACTCCATAAATAATTAGAGGATTAAAAATATTAACAACCCCCCTTTTCTAAAGACCGTTCTTCATCTATATTTAGAAGGCTGGTTTACCAGATATGGTAATAAATGGACGGTGAAATAAACCTATTGGACCCGGGGGCGGTACCCGGCGCCTCCACCAAAATATAAGAAACCAACATTATATTTTGGTGGGGGCGAAATAGGATCGACAAGGGTGTAAAGATCGCTCTTTTACTCGGCATTGTACCACCGTTATCGGGCTAAATGAGTAGTTGCAAATGACAACTATGCGGAAGCACGTCTCGCTGCTTGATGCAGTGTGAATGTTTCAAACTAAGTCTTAAACCGTCGCAGGTTTAAGCGGGGTTCGGAGGCACCTGGCAACAGAAGCCTTCACTTTTTTAAATGTTGTTGATTGATCTTTCAGACATTATCAGACATTATTTACCATAGAGTTTCGTATTTATTCGATTTATTGAGGTGCATCGTAGAAAAAACACTGTTAATTTTAAATATATTTTCTATCACACAATATCAATACGCCCCATTCTGCTACGTGAAATAAAAGGAATAAACTTCGATGGTTAAAGATCAAATCCGTTACGATATTCTCGTTCAGGATGCGCTTCGTGGAGTTATCCGTAAAGTTTTATCGGAAGTTAGCAAAGCAGGTCTTCCGGGAAATCATCATTTTTTTATAACTTTTTTGACAAATGCCCCAGACGTTAAAATTTCTTCTCGGCTAAAAAATCGCTATCCCGAGCAAATGACAATCGTCTTACAACATCAGTTTAGAGATCTCAGTGTTTCAGAAACAGCTTTCGAAGTAACCCTCTCCTTCAGGGAAATAACCGAAAAGCTCGTGATTCCTTTTACGTCCATTCAGGTCTTTTATGATCCTGTAGCAGCATTTGAAGCAGCATTTGATCTACCCTCAAATCTTACCTCTGGAGAAAGTGAAAATTCAGAAAATACTTCAACCATGCCCATTACCTTATCAAACACACAAAAAAAAGAAAATACGCTTACAAAAGAACAAAATCTCAGTACAAATAAAGAATCTTCAAATAACGATGCAAAACAAAGTGCTGATGTTGTCTCTTTAGATTCCTTCCGAAAAAAATAATTTTTCTCATGACTGAATTGATTAACCTTCGCCAATTTCGAAAACAAAAAAAACGTACAGAAAAATCTCTTTGTGCTGAGCAAAATCGTTATCGTTTTGGACGAACAAAAACTGAAAAAAATTTTGAGCAACAAAAATCTTTAAAAACGCAAAAATTTCTTGATCAAAATTGTTTACGAAATGATGAATAAAGGTAGAAAAATGCACGAAAATAATTCTATCGATTGGTCAAAAGTCATTCCACGAAAGATATCTGTTCGCGTTGATGGACACGCAACAAGCGTCTCTTTAGAACCACCATTTTTAGATATTCTAAAAGATATAGCCCGCAAAAAAGGACAATCTTTAGCCTTTATTATCACTGATATTGATAGCAAAAGACCACAACAAGTCAATCTTTCGGCTTCGTTACGCGTTTATGCCCTTCAAAGCATTCTCACTCAACGCCTTTAATGTTTGTGCTTATTTTTTACGTTCTCTTTCTGTTTATTCAACTGAAGCTGTTGTGACTTTTTTAAGAGAAGTTTTTTTGATCTAGAACTTCAATGAAAAAAAGACTACAAAAGAGATATAATGAGTAATTTTTCTGATCACAACATACCTTTCTTTGAAGATGATTCCCCTCCAGACCATGATAAGAAGAGCTCTGGTTTTTTCTCCCATACTCTAAAAGAACAAAAATCATATAACACAGACTATTTAGAACAACTCAATCCAGAACAGCAACAAGCTGTTATGAATACTGAGGGGCCTCTTTTAGTTCTTGCAGGTGCTGGTACAGGAAAAACGCGCGTTTTAACAACCCGTATTTCTCACATTTTACGCTCTGGACTTGCCTCTCCTCAGCAAATACTTGCTGTCACTTTCACCAACAAAGCAGCACGTGAAATGAAAATGCGTATTGGTGAACTTATTGGAGGAGTTGTTGAAGGTATGCCTTGGCTTGGAACTTTTCATTCCACTGGTGCTAAAATTTTACGACGTCACGCAGAACTTGTTGATTTAAAAAGAAACTTTACAATTCTCGATAGCGATGATGTTCTTCGACTTTTAAAACAGCTTATTCAAGCTGAAGGATTAGATGATAAGCGTTGGCCCGCACGAAACCTAGCCATGATGATTGATTCTTGGAAAAATCAAGGACTTTCACCAACACATATCTCAAAAAGTGATGCTCATTCCTTTGGTAACGGCATGGGACGCGAACTTTATCACAGTTATCAAAATCGATTAAAAGATCTTAATGCTTGTGATTTTGGTGACCTTCTACTTCATTCTATCTCTATCTTCCAACATAATCCAGATATTCTTCGCGAATATCATTCTCAATTTCGTTATATTCTTGTCGATGAATATCAAGATACAAATACAGCACAATATCTTTGGCTTCGCCTTTTGGCCCAACATCCTCAAGGTCAACATGTTAATCTTTGTTGTGTTGGCGATGATGATCAATCCATTTATGGATGGCGTGGTGCAAAAGTCGAAAACATATTACGTTTTGAAAAAGATTTTCCTTCTGCTAAAATTATTCGTCTAGAACGCAATTATCGCTCAACATCCCATATTCTTAAAACCGCCT
This sequence comes from Bartonella sp. CM120XJJH, assembly GCF_042194715.1. Taxonomy (NCBI): domain Bacteria; kingdom Pseudomonadati; phylum Pseudomonadota; class Alphaproteobacteria; order Hyphomicrobiales; family Bartonellaceae; genus Bartonella; species Bartonella sp. CM120XJJH. The sequence goes on from NZ_JBHINE010000007.1 coordinate 23,080, forward strand.
CCCATCTCATTGCTCATAATGAAGAAAGACTGGGAAAAGTTCTTTTTTCTGCTCAAATAAAGAGTGAGGAAGAAAAGGTAAAAATTCATTCAGCATGGGATTCGGCAGAAGAAGCACGAGCGATCGGAGAAGAAATCGAACGCGCACAACAAGCCGGTCATGCATTAAATCATATGGCTATATTGGTACGTGCATCATTCCAAATGCGTGAATTTGAAGATCGCTTTGTAACGCTTGGTCTTAACTACCGCGTCATTGGTGGTCCTCGTTTTTATGAGCGAATGGAAATACGTGATGCCATGGCTTATTTACGCGTTGTTGTCCAACCCACTGATGATTTAGCTTTTGAGCGTGTTATTAATACGCCAAAACGCGGCATTGGCGATGCAACCCTGCGCATTCTTTATGAGAGTGCACGTGCACGTGCTGTTCCTCTCTTTTTTGCTGCCGCTGACATCATTGAAACAGATGAATTAAAGCCTAAGGCACGCAGTGCGTTACGAAGCCTTATTGAAAACTTCCGCCGCTGGCAAAATATGCTTCAAGACACTCCTCATAGAGAACTTGCCGAGATCATCCTTGATGATTCTGGTTACACAACCATGTGGTTAGAAGATCGCTCACCAGAGGCTCCTACACGACTAGAAAATCTTAAAGAAATGATCCGTTCCATGGAACAATTTGAAAATCTTCAAAGTTTTTTGGAACATGTTGCACTCGTTATGGAAACGGAAAATAATGAAAATATGGATGCAGTCAACATCATGACACTTCATTCAGCCAAAGGGCTTGAATTTGAAACAGTTTTTCTTCCAGGTTGGGAAGAAGGACTCTTTCCCCACCAGCGCTCATTAGATGAAGGTGGACGTTCAGGATTAGAAGAAGAACGGCGTCTTGCTTATGTTGGACTCACAAGAGCAAAAAAAAACCTGCATATATGGTTTGTATCTAATCGAAGAATTCATGGACTGTGGCAACCTGCTCTCCCCTCCCGTTTCCTAGATGAATTACCAGCAGAACATATAGAAGTTGCAGAAATGGAAACATCCTATGGTGGTTATGGAAAGCCTTCCTTTCAACATCATGATTTCTTTTATAATGACTATACAACACCAAGACAAAAGCGTGCACAAAAAAACAAGAATATTGAAGGAAAAGTTATCACCCAATCAATCTCTCACGCACCATCAGATTTTTCTGTCAATGATCGGATTTTTCACATAAAATTTGGTTATGGTTATATTACAGCAATAGACGATCATAAATTGACAATAATGTTTGAAAAAGCCGGAGAAAAGCGTGTACTGGATAATTTTGTAAACAAAGCTTAACTAAAGGCAAACCACGATCCGTTTTTTCAAGAGACCTTTTTGTTTTATTCTGACTATCATTTCCATTTGCGAACAAAGACTTCAATGGATAAATTTTGCATATCAGGCAATGCGTCGTGAATTTTATCAAGTGGCCAATCCCACCAAGCCATATCTAAAAGGCATTCTATGACATGATTGGGAAAACGCATCCGCAAGCGTTTAGCAGGAATCCCAACAACAATCGTATAAGGCATAACATCTTTCGTTATAACAGCGTTAGCACCAATAATTGCTCCATGTCCAACTGTCACCCCAGGCATAATAACCGCGCCATGTCCAATCCACACATCATGCCCAATGATAACACGTTTTGCACAGCGCCTTTCGCGAAAAGAACGATCAAGTGCCATATAACGAAAATATTCGTTTGGACGATAGGTTATTTTATGCGTTGAAACGCGCTCCATAGGATGCTCCAACGCATTCATCCGTACATGAGATGCAATAGAACAAAAACGCCCAATATCGCTATAAATAGCCTCACTATTACGTTCTAAATAAGAAAAATCTCCAACGGTTACATCCCGTAAAATCACCCGCTCATTAATTTCCACATAGCGCCCTAATTTACAACCATGCAGCCGTGCTGTCGTATGGATACGAGGCTCACTTTCATGGAACCGAAGATCATTCTCAATATTCATGCATCTTTCACCAATGTTTCATCAATAGATATGGAAAGACATACCAATCAAGCCAATAAAATCAACCATGAAACAAACATTGCAAAACAAACCTGCCAATGTTACAATTTCCCGATCTATCTAAGAGAGTCAAACTATGAAAAATGTAATACGCATCTTGGGGCTGACAATCATATTTCTTGCAGGTGTTTTTATTTATGATGCGCTGACAAATAAGCCTTTAGGTGATAATTTTACACTCACTGATTCTAATGGAAAAAATATTACTGAGGCTGATATTCGAAGCAAGCCTTCAATAATTTTTTTCGGCTTCACTATGTGTCCTGAAAGCTGCCCTACCACACTGATGAATCTTGATCGGTGGCTTACAGCCCTTGGATCCAATACCGATAAATTAGGTATATGGTTTGTGACTGTTGACCCCGAACGTGATACACCAGAAGTACTCCATGAATATCTCAGTAATTTTAACAATAAAATCATTGGTATCAGTGGGGATCCTGATAAAGTTCACAAAATGGTCAATTCCTTTAACATCGTTGCTGAAAAAGTCCCTGGAACAGATGGAAACTATACATATAACCATACAGCAGCAATTTTTTTACTCAAAAAAGGTGGAAAATTAGCTGGCGTTATCCGTTATGACACGAAAGAAAGCGATAGCGAATTAAAAGATGAAATCGCCATTGAACGGTTAAAAAAACTCATCTTAAACTAAAAAAAGCCGATCAAAAGAAAGAACAGCATGTCGCAACAAATTCGCCTCTATTATACTGCTTCTAAAAATGAAGCAGAACGGTTCTACACCCTTATAGAAACAGCCTTTGACGAAGAAGGTTATCCTCTTGCTCTTACAGAAATAGATGAACAAAATGCTATATATGAACTTTCACTCTATGTAGACCAAGAAAACTACGAGCATATTTCGAAACGTTTTGCCCAAATCCTTTCTATAGATTTTGATAAAATTAATATGGAAGTTTTACCCAACATTGATTGGGTACAAAAAAGCCTAGAAGAACTAAAACCTGTGCAAGCCGGTCCTTTTTTCCTTCATGGAAGTCATAACCGAAACGCCATTCCCGCAAATGTTCTCCCTATTGAAATTGAAGCTAATCAAGCTTTTGGCACCGGACATCATGGAACAACAGCCGGTTGTTTAGAAATGATTGCAAAAGTCATGAAACACGAAAATCCAAAAAATGCCCTTGATCTTGGTACTGGGAGCGGTGTACTAGCCATTGGCATCGCAATGCTCCAACCAATTACTGTGCTCGCATCCGATATTGACCCAATTGCTGTTCAAGTTGCACAACACAATATCGAATTCAATGGTGTCAAAGAATATGTTACAGCTATTACAGCGACAGGTTTTGCCCATGATGCAATTGCTTCACGTGCTCCCTTTGATCTCATCGTTGCCAATATCCTTGCTAATCCGCTTATTGAACTTGCGCAAGAAGTGGTAAAAGCACTTCAAAAAGGGGGATCACTTATACTCTCTGGAATTCTTGAAGAACAACATGCCCATGTTTTGGAGACTTATATAAAACAAGGACTGAAGCACATCGAAACATACCACCGGCAAGGATGGGTTACGATACATCTGAAATAAAATAAAAGAAAAGGACGTCGTTATGTATCAATCTTTTGAGGCGACAACAAATCCTGCTTATGCTCTAGAGCGCATTGCCTCTCTTCGTAAAGAACTAGACCGTCTTGGACTCGATGGTTTTCTTGTTCCACGGTGCGATGAACACCAAGGAGAGTATGTCCCTCCTCATGCTCAACGCCTTAGCTGGCTAACCGGCTTTACTGGATCAGCTGGGATTGCAGTGATTTTAAAAAACAAAGCCATCATATTTACAGACGGGCGATATAAGCTCCAAGTTCGCCAACAAACTGATCCTGATATTTTTGATTATGAAGATCTCATAACTTGCCCTCCCTCACAATGGCTTGAAAAAAATGGGCAAAAACTTTCTATTGGTTTTGATCCATGGCTCCACACGATTGCCGCTACAGCAACGTTAAAAAAATCTTTAGAGATAGAAGCCGGTGGAAAACTTGTAGCAGTTCAACATAATCCCATTGATCTGCTCTGGCATGACCAGCCACCATTTCCACAATCTGCCTTATCAATTCACCCTCTCAAATATGCTGGGTGCGATACAGATGAAAAACTCGCTTTGATTTACAAAGATATACAGCAAACTCATGCAAATGCCTTTATTTTTACAGACCCCTCCTCCATTGCATGGATATTCAATATACGGGGCAGTGATGTTTCCAATACACCTTTTTCCCTTTGTTTTGCTCTCATCCCACTTAACGAAACACCAGCCTTATTTATTAGCAGAAAAAAACTTGGTGTAGAACAGAAACAATATCTGAAACGTTATGCAAAATTATATGAACCAGAACAGCTTATTCCAAAGATCAAAGAGTATATTCAAAAAGGAACAGTGTTTGCCTTAGATCCACAGCTAACATGCGAAAAATTACGAACTGTTATTGAAGAAAACAATAGCTCTTTCATCACACTTACCGATCCCGCTGCTCTACCACGTGCCATTAAAAATGACACAGAACTCAATGGTGCACGCAAAGCGCATCTACGCGATGGTGTTGCCTTAACCCGTTTTTTTTCTTGGTTAGATAAACAAATACTAGGGTCAATAAGTGAAATTTCTGCTGCTCAAAAATTAGAAGAATTTCGCATAAACACAGCAAAAGAAATGGGAGAAGAACTTAAAGATCTTTCTTTTGATACAATTTCAGCAGCAGGTGCAAATGGTGCCATTATTCATTATCGTGTAACGACACAAACAAATAAACACCTCAATGCTGGTGAACTTTATCTTGTTGATTCAGGTGGACAATATCGTGATGGCACCACAGATGTGACACGTACAATAGCAATTGGAAATATTGGAGAGGAAGAAAAGCGCTGTTTTACTCTTGTTCTCAAAGGCATGATTGCTCTTTCAACCGCACAATTTCCAAAAGGAACCCGTGGACAAGACATTGATAGTCTAGCACGCATCGCCTTATGGAAAGCTGGTTTTGATTATGCTCATGGTACCGGTCATGGTGTTGGGTCTTATCTTTCTGTTCATGAAGGGCCACAAAATATTTCTCGCAAAGGATGCCAAGAACTCATCTCCGGTATGATTCTTTCAAACGAACCAGGATATTATCGCGAAGGTGCTTTTGGTATCCGTCTTGAAAATTTGATAATGGTAAAGCCAGCACAAAAAATTGATGGCGGAGATATAGAAATGCTTTCGTTTGAAACGCTTACACTTTGCCCTATTGATCAAAAACTCATTCTTCCAGAGCTTTTGACACAAGAAGAACGACAATGGCTCAATGATTACCATGCGCGCGTTTATCAGATGAATGCACCTTACTTAAATGAAGAAGATAAAAAATGGGCAAAAGAGGCAACAATGCCCCTTTAAATGAAGAAACACAAATATCTTCCAACGCTTCTTACAAAAACACCACACCCTTCTCTTTTAAAGAGAGAAATGTGTATTTACCATCAACAAACACAAAAAATGCTTCTATAAAATACTTCAAGTTTTTTACCGATACAACAAAAGCTCTTCCCAAACTGAAACAGGACGGGATACACTTGTAAAAGATAACGCTTATCAACTATCCTCCACTCCATCTTCACATGAGTTATAACCTTATTCTACTATATAGAAATTTTCATTATATTTTATAATCCTCCGCGTCATATTTCTAAAGCACCTATTATAACCAGCTTATTACGCCGTATAGATTCAAAATTTTGCATATTTATTTATAATTTTTACCTTGCTTCACAGTGACAACGTATATCTTTTACTAATAATAATCTTGTATATTCTTCATCATAATAGTTTAAGTTTAATATTTAATTTCAACGTTTTTTCAATAACTTAATAAATATCAAAGTATATGGCGCTCTATTTTTGCAAAAAACAGCCTCTATTATCCCCTTTTTGATTCCAGCCCCAAAAAGATATAAGAGAGATAATCATACAAACAGTATACGCATCTCCTAGAAAACGCACTCTAAACATTATGTTCCTCAATCAACTGTAGCCAAGCCTCTTCATCAATAACCTCAACACCTAATTCTTCAGCTTTAGCCAATTTGGAACCCGCTCCAGGTCCTGCAACAAGAAGATCTGTTTTTTTAGAAAGTGAACCAGATGTTTTGGCCCCTAATCGCTCTGCCAATGCTTTTGCTTCATTGCGTGACATATGCGCTAAAGTTCCTGTAAAAACAATTGTCTTCTCCGCTATTGGAGAAGAAGCTGTCATGATAGGCTCCTCATCAAGAGGGGTTACTTCTTCAAGTAAAACAGACAAAACCTCACGATTATGCGCTTCTTGATAAAAATCAACAATTGCGCTCCCTACCTGTGGTCCAATTCCTTCGATATTGGTAAGCTCCATCCAAGCTTCATTGCCTTTTTCATTTTCCTTATCACATGGCATAAGTGCTTCCATAGCCGCGGTCTCAAAAGCCGTATAATTTTTATAAGTACGCGCAAGACGGCGTGCATTCACCTCTCCAACATGACGAATCCCCAATGCAAACAAAAAACGGCTCAAAGGAATTTTGCGACGTGCATTAATGGCATCATACAATTTGCGAACTGAAACAGTACCAAAACCTTCTATATTTTCTAAACGTATCAAAGATTTTTCTTGGCGACGTTCTAAAGTAAAAATATCAGCTGGTGTATGAATACAAAGCGCTTCATCTTGAGCATAGAAAAAAAACTCTACCTGTTTTTTACCCAAGCCCTCAATATCAAAAGCATTGCGTGAAACAAAATGACGAATACGCTCAATCGCCTGTGCAGGACAAATAAGCCCCCCTGTACAGCGACGCACGGCTTCTCCCACTTCACGAACAGCATGACTCCCACAAGCTGGACACAAATGAGGAAAAATAAAAACAGCAGCATCTTTCGGACGTTTTTCAATAATAACATCAATAACTTGAGGGATCACATCACCAGCACGTTGTACAATCACGCTATCGCCTACACGGATATCACGTCCTTCACGAATAGGCTCTCCTTTATGACCAATTCCCTTAATATAATCCTCATTATGCAAACTAGCATTGGTCACCACCACTCCACCAACAGTAATAGGCGTAAGACGTGCAACAGGTGTCAAAGCTCCCGTGCGACCAACTTGAATGTCAATATTTTCCAAAAGCGCTATCGCTTTTTCTGCTGGAAATTTATGGGCTATCGCCCAACGCGGCGAACGAGAAACAAACCCCAAGCGCTTTTGGAGCATCAAATCATTAACCTTATAAACAATGCCATCAATATCATAGCTTAAAGAATGACGGCGTTCTTCGATATCGTGATAATAAGAAATAATTTCTTTTACTGTCTTAAAGACTTTTATTAATGGATTGATAACAAAGCCATATTCTTTTAGCTTTTTCATCATCTCCATTTGACTTTCTGCCAATATTTCACTCACCTCACCACAAGCATAAGCAAAAAATTGAAGTTTTCTGCTAGCGGTTATCCGTGAATCAAGCTGACGCAGTGAACCAGCCGCTGCATTTCGAGGATTGGCAAAGGTTAACTTGCCCTTCTCTTGTTGGCTGATATTTACTGTTTGGAAATCCTCCCGCCCCATATAAACTTCACCACGCACCTCAATGATATCAGGAAAATCACCTTGCAAAACTTGTGGAATATCAGCAATTGTTCGGGCATTTGCCGTCACATTTTCACCGACAGTTCCATCCCCACGCGTTGCCGCTCCCACGAGCCGCCCCTTTTCGTAACGCAAAGACAAAGATAAACCATCAATTTTTGGCTCCGCTGTTATTTCCAACACTTGTGTTTCTGGAAGCCGTAAAAAACGTCGAATACGCTCAACAAATTCAGTAACATCTTCAGAGCTAAATGCATTATCAAGTGAAAGCATTGGCTGTGCATGAACAGATTTTTCAAACTTTTCAGAAATTGGTGCCCCAATTTTATGTGAAGGCGAATCAACACGAATAAGCTCTGGAAAAAGAGCTTCAATTTCTGCATTACGGCGGCGCAAAGCATCATATTCTGCATCAGAAATTTCAGGCTGATCATCACGATTATAAAGCACATCATGACGTGCAATCTCTTTTGCCAACCACTCTAATTCACTTTCTGCTTCAACAGCTGTGAGATTTTTATCTGCATTTTTGTTCATAAAATCTATTCCAAATTACAAGCACTGCCCTAAGGATCTCCACGTCTCCTCATAAAGTGAATCTCAATAAATACAAGCTTTCCAGTATTTTTATCGTTGACGAATTACCTTTATGCTAGAAGCTTTTGAGCCGCTGCACGCGCTTCTTCAGTAATCTGTTCTCCTGCCAACATACGAGCAATTTCTTCTGCACGCTCATGCTCTTCCATTTTATGAATCGCAGTAACAAAGCGTCCTTTATCATGACTTTCAATTTTTGAAATAAGAAAATGTCCACGCGCTTTCGATGCAACCTGTGGAGCATGCGTAATAGCGAAAACCTGAACATGTTCTGATAAGCGTTTCAACCGTTGCCCAATAGCCGCTGCAACAGCACCCCCAACGCCTGTATCAATTTCATCAAAGATCAGCGTCGGTGCTGATCCTCGATCAGACAAAACAACTTTTAATGCCAACAAAAAACGAGACAATTCACCGCCAGAAGCCACACTAAGCATTGGTCCAGCACGTGTTCCAGGATTTGTTCGCACCCAATATTCAATACGATCACATCCCTCTGCACTCCGCTTTTCCATATCACTTTGCATTTCAACAATAAATTCAGCCCTCTCTAATTTCAGTGCTGGTAACTCAGTCATCACGCTTTCAGACAAGTTCTTTGCCACCTCTTGACGTTTTATTGACAACGCTTGCGCTAATGTATCATACTCTTTTTGTGCTTGTTTTGCCTCATCTTCAAAACGTGTCAATACAGTCTGAGCCTCTTCAAAAGCAGCGAGTTCAGCATCCATTTTATCACGTAACTGTACCAATTCATCCGCAGAAACTTGATATTTACGAGCAAAACCCCGAAGAGAAAAAAGACGCTCTTCTATCCTTTCCAATTCATCAGGTTCAAAATCTAATGCTCGTATTGCCGTCTCAATACCTTCTTGTGCTGTTGCAAGTGCATGCAATGCCTCATCAATAGATTTCACCACTGGTGCAATAAGCTCTTGTGCCTCAGGAATTTTTCGCTCCAAACGCCTCACCAAATTAGAAAGCACGGGGATTGGTGATTTTTGACCCGTTAAAAGATTATCCGCTTCTTTAATATCCGTCGCTATTTTTTCTAATTTAAGCATATCGGCACGGCGCAGAGAAAGAGCATCCTCTTCACCAACTTTAAAATCAAGCTTTTCAAGCTCTTCTACACACGCACGAAGATAATCAACCTCACGTACGGCGCTCTCTACTTTAAGACGCTGTCGTTGCAAACGTTCCTCAAATTCACGCCATGTGTGATAACACTGACGCAAATTTTCCACTTCATCGTCAAGACCACCAAAGGCATCTAATAATTGGCGATGTGTAGCAACATCAACAAGCGCACGATCATCATGTTGTCCATGGATTTCAACCAGCAAACGGCCAACACTCCGCATCAATGCAACACTAGACACCTGATCATTAATAAAAACACGGCTACGTCCATCACTTGATTGCACACGCCGTAAAATAATATCACCCTCATCATCAAGACCATTCTCACGAATAAGTTGACGTGCAGGATGTGAAACAGACACATCAAAAACAGCTGTGACCTGCCCACGGTCCGCACCATGACGCACAAGCGAAGCATCACCCCGCCCCCCTAGAGCAAGTGATAAAGCATCCAAGAGAATAGACTTCCCCGCACCTGTTTCTCCAGTTAAAACAGTCAACCCCGCCGTAAAATGAATATCGAGCGTTTCGATCAAAACAATATTATGAATCGAAAGCTGTACTAGCATAGAGAATCAACGCACCCTCTTCTTATCACCACCTAAAGCATTTGAGATCCAAGAAGATTTATGCTCGCGGGGCGATATTTTATTCTTCTGCAAGAGATTATAAGAAAATTTATACCATTCACTTTTGGGATAATTACGTCCTAAAATAGCTGCTGCCGTCTGTGCTTCCGCCGTTAAGCCGAGAGCAAGATTAACCTCTGTCAAGCGGAAAAGTGCTTCTTCAATTTGATTTGTATCAGAATACTCTTCAACCACGGTACGAAACCGTCTGCTTGCTGCAAGGTAGCGCCGCCCCTCTTCATAATAACGGCCAATCTGCATTTCTTTACCAGCCAGCTGTTCGCGCCCAAAACGAATTTTATCCTTAGCATCCTTGACATATTCAGAATTAGGATAACGCTCTATAAGGAGCTGCATAGCAGCAATAGCACGTTTCGTATCACGTTGATCACGCGTAACATCCGGAATCCGACGGAAAGAAGAAAGACCAATAATATAGTACGCATAAGCGGAGTCAGTAGACCCTGGATAAAGAGTAATATAGCGTTGAGCCATACTAATTGAATCATCATACTTTCCAAGTCGATAATTAGTAAAAGCACCCATGACCAAAGATTTACGCCCCCAGTCAGTATAAGCATACTGCTTTTCAATCTTCAGAAACTTCTTCGATGCATCGCCAAGCTTCCCACTCTCAAGGCTAGCAAGAGCCTGATTATATAAAACATCTGGTGGCTCTATTTTTAAAACATAAGCAGATGGATCAAGGGTATTTTTCTCTTTAAAGAGGCATCCCGCCAACATACAGGTGCTTCCCAAAAGCACCACCCCCAATATCTTGCGTACAATGTTAGATTTTCTATATGTCATATTTCCAATGCACACATGAGATTTTTTCATAGTTTTTCCGGCCTCCACAGAATATCACCTTGTAGCAAAAACAATTTATCAAAGCTTTTATACCATATCACTTTAAAATCCACATAACCAATTTAGCAGTTTAGGTCAATCATCCCCTTAAAAATCAAATAAACGATAAAAAAATCTTGTCATTTTTTTTACTCTTTCTCTAAAAAGCTTTTATCGTAATATGATTCGTCTGCCAAAACAGCCTTCACCAATTGCGCATTAATTCTATGTCCACTACAATAAGAACGAAATAATCCAATAAAAGGCGCCCCAAGCAAAGCAGTATCACCAATCGCATCAAGCATCTTATGCCGAACACATTCATTCTCCCAATAAGGACCATCGGGATTTAAAATTTTATCATTAAGGTCGATAACAAGGGAATTTTCCAAAGAAGCGCCTCTCGCCTTTCCAGAAAGCCTTAATTTTTCCACGTCTTTGATAAAACCAAAAGTGCGCGCACGTGACAAATCATCTCTAAACCCTCGTGTGGTAAGATCAAAACTGAAATGTTGCTTACCAATAGCAGAAGAAGGAAAAGAGATCGTTATATCAAAACGACGTCCATCGAATGGCAAAAGCTCTGCAAAACCATGAGCTCCTTCAACCCGCAATGGCTTTTTTATAATGAAATAAGAACGCAACGCATTTTGCTGTACAATGCCAACATCCTCAAAAGCTTGGCAATATAACCACGCTGAACCATCCAAAATAGGAATCTCATTATGTGACACTTCAATAACAAGATTATCCAAATTATAAGCAGCAATTGCTGCCATCAAATGTTCAATTGTTTCAACCCTTACATCTCCATCTCCAAGTACCGTTGATAATTCAGTTTCTCCTGTTTGCGATGCATGGGCTTGAAATATTTTCTCTGTTCCGTCTAATCCACAACGCTTAAAAACAATACCACAGCCAACATCCGCTGGACAAACCTTTACCACTGACAAACAGCCACTGTGAACGCCAATCCCCTTAAATGTTACTGCTTTTTTAAGAGTAGACTGATATTTTGGCACCAAATTCATCATATTATTTTATTGCATTGCTTTTACATCTTTTAACAAAATTTATAAAACTATAAAAAATATTCATAGTAAATAATAAAAAAAAACCGCTTATTATAAGCGGTTTTTTAAAAACAAAGTATTTTATCCCAAAAACAGCAATATATTTTACTGTATAATTTTTGACTGAGCATCAAAGAGGTAATAAAATTGCTTACTTTGCCTCGTTTTTCATCAATTAATTTGCCTGACGACGTAAAAATGCTGGTATTTCCAACTGATCTTCTTCATTTATAAAAGTACGCTGATCTTGTGGTACCTGAGGGTGCAGCTCACCAGAACGACGTGGAACATAAACAGAAGCATCTTGAGAAAGCGCTTGAGAATTTTTATTGTAGACATGAGACTCTTGCTGCTGAGACGATCTAACAGCAGGCTCCAACCTCGCTTCTGGCTCTGCTTCTTCACGATGCGTCAAACTCTGTTTCAAACGCTGCCAAAGATTACGAGGACCTTGATCAGTCACAGATGTTCTGTGACTTTGCCCATGAGCAACAGGAGGAAAATCCTTTAACTCAGGCATACGCATTGGAGCCCGCGCTTGCATCTGTTGCATTTGTTTTGGTTGCACTGGCTTTTCTTTTTGCTTCACAACCCCTGTCATCTCATCAAGAACATGCGCTGTTGCTTCCATACTCACGGGAGCCGTCATAGCCTGTTGAAAACCGCGGCTTACTTGCATACGGGGCACATTTGATCTCTGTTCCTGAACAGCATTTGAACCATACGCAACAGCATTCGTTGCACTTCGTGTCGTCATTGCTTCTGCAGGATGTGCAAAAATTTGACTTTTGGGACGGAACTGTTCTCCGGTTGATTTGCCCTTCTCTATTTCAAGTGATTCGATCACTTCTACCATTGACTCAGAACGCAGGGGCGATGACTGAACATGAAAAGAACTGTGTGACGTTCCAGGATCGCTCTTACGTATTGGAGAAGCAGGCCTTTGAATCTGAGGATGAGAGGACTGCACCACATCACTAACTTCACGATCAATACCGGTGGCAACCACAGAAACACGAATAACGCCTTCCAATGACTCATCATCAATAGCACCAAAGATCACATTCGCATCAGCATCCACTTCTTCACGAATACGATTAGCAGCTTCATCAACCTCAAAGAGAGTCATATCACGACCACCCGTAATAGAAATCAGTAAACCACGCGCCCCACGCATAGAGGTATCATCCAACAATGGGTTTGCAATAGCAGCTTCAGCCGCAGCCAAAGCACGCCCATCACCAGATGCCTCACCCGTTCCCATCATAGCTCGACCCATTTCGTGCATAACAGAACGAACATCAGCAAAATCAAGGTTAATCAAACCCTCTTTAATCATCAAATCCGTAATGGAAGCAACACCAGAATAAAGCACTTGATCAGCCATAGCAAAAGCATCAGCAAACGTTGTCTTATCATTTGCAATACGGAAAAGATTTTGATTGGGAATAACAATCAATGTATCGACAGACTTTTGTAATTCTTCAATACCAGCCTCTGCCGTTTTCATACGACGTGCGCCTTCAAACTGAAACGGCTTTGTCACAACACCAACAGTCAAAATACCTTTTTCACGTGCTGCGCGAGCAACAACAGGAGCAGCCCCTGTTCCAGTTCCTCCCCCCATACCAGCAGTAATGAAAACCATATGAGAGTCTGCAAGATGATCAATAATTTCATCAATACATTCCTCTGCCGCCGCTTGTCCAACTTCCGGTAAAGCACCAGCACCCAAACCCTCTGTCACAGCTGCTCCAAGTTGGATAACACGTTCAGCCTTTGACATAGCCAAAGCCTGTGCATCCGTATTTGCAACAACAAAATCAACTCCCTGAAGACCAGCATTTATCATATTATTCACGGCATTCCCGCCACCACCTCCAACACCAAAAACGGTAATGCGTGGCTTCAATTCCGCGATATCTGGCCGATGCAGATTAATCGTCATTTTCTTTTCCTTCTCATAAGACACCGCAAGCCAAAGCGATGAAATTTATCCAACTAGACTTAACTAAAAACTCTCACGCAACCACTGACCAACACGCTGAAAATACCCACGCGTGCCCATCGATAAATGATTTCCTGCCACCTGCATTGTTTTTTCTTCAAAACCCACCAATTGCGGATAAATTAACAACCCAACAGCAGATGTAAACGCCGCCCCTTTTGCAAGAGAAGGAAGCCTCGAAATACCTAAAGGCCGCCCGATACGAACATTTCTTCCTAATATAGTACGTGCCATTTCTGGCAATCCCGTTAACTGGCTTGCTCCCCCAGTCAAAATAACACGTTTACCAATGATGTGACCAAAACCAGAACGATTTAAACAATCACGGACCATTTCTAAAATTTCTTCAACACGCGCACGAATGATACGCCCAAGAACCGCGCGAGGATATTGAGTTTCACGCTGTTCACTCCCAATTTCTGCTACATTAATCATTTGTCGCTCATCAGCACTTGTTAAAAGTGCTGAACCATAAACAACTTTTAAACGCTCCGCCTCTGTTAAAGACATAGAAAATCCGCGCGCAACATCAAGAGTGACATGATGCCCCCCAACAGCAAGAGCATCCGCATGAATAAATTTTCCCTCAAAAAACACTGAAAATGTTGTTGTTCCACCACCAAAATCAATACATGCAGCCCCTAAATGCGCCTCATCATTCATCAAGACAGCAAGACCACTTGCAAAGGGAGTAGCAACCATTGCTTCAACACTCAAATGTGCACGATTAATACAAGTTTCTAAATTACGCAAAGAGGCTGTTTCTGCTGTTACCACATGCACGTCGACACCAAATATTTCCCCTGCCATGCCAATAGGATCAGAAATTCCTTTATCTCCATCCAACACATAAGAAACTGGAACTGTGTGCATAACATGACGTTCAGCATCAAAAGCTTTACGCGAAACATCTGAAAAGGCCATACGCATATCACGCTTGGTGACTTCACGACCATTCAAATGGACCTTTCCATTAATCAAAGCACTTTGTAATCGACTTGAGGAAAAATTCACAATCACTGAATCCACCACCAAACCCGCCATTTTTTCTGCCGCATCAACAGCCAATCTTATTGATTGTTCTGCTGCAAACATATCCATGACAACACCGGATTTAATACCGCGTGAACGCTGCACTCCAAAGCCTAGAATCTCCATAGAATGTGTCCGACCATGTAAATAGTGCGCATGCTTCAAAGGACGCAAACAAGCAATAAGACAAACAATCTTACTTGAGCCGACATCAAGAACCGTTAAAAAACGTGTCTTACGCCCCCCCCGATGATGTGATCTAAGCAACATCATGGGTTTCCTGCCTTTCGTGCCTTCAAAGTACGTTCTTCTTCTGCTACAGCAGCATGATAACGCTCCAACGTTTCATCTGATAGAGAAACAGTAATTCGATCAGCAAGACGTAAATCAACACTGAGAATATCGCGCGATAAAAGATCTTGCATTGTACCAGAGGAAACAAGAGAGGAAAGCCTTTCAAGGGCACCATTTTCAGGCAACATAACGCGCATTCCATTATCCAAAACAAGATCCCAACGTCGATTACCTACCCGCACAAAAGCACGAATACGATCATATACTTCCGGATAGACTGACAGCACTTGAATAAACTCTTTAGCAGCATTTTGCGCACCCTGCCCAACCACAAGAGGCAAATCCCGAGCAATTTCTCCTTTAAAGGGCACAATAACACGACCTGTATTATCAATAATATCCATTATGCTATCATGTTGCCAAATGGCATAGGGTTCACGCTCCACGATGGAAATGCGCATTCTATTGGGATAAATTTTCTGAACATTTGCTGATTGAACCCAAGCCTGTTTTTCCAAAAGAGAACGTGCTCTTTCAACATCAAAAGTGAATATAGAAGGCGCAACATCAAGTTTTAAAATTTTAAAAATATCCTGCTTTGCCAAACGCTTATTACCGCTTATATCGACATGAGTGACCACAAAACTACTATCCGATATGATCGTGTTTACGATCACAGCCATCTGACCACTTGATGAAAGTCCATAAAAAGCCGTAGCAAAGAAAAACCATACAACAGCAAAAGAGCCGAAATGGCGTGGAATATGAATATTGACAAAAACAAACTCAAACATAAACCGAAGAAAACGACGATAAAGACGTGGCAAAGCCGGCACTGAAAGCACCCCCATCGGAACATTTGTTTTATTAACATTCAACGCATACATGATGCGTCCTCCACCATCCATTGAACAATATCGCCGTAAGTACGGCCGCTCGCTTTTGCAATATCAGGAAGAAGAGACGTCGATGTCATACCGGGTTGTGTATTAATTTCAAGCCAAACCAATTCTCCCGTTTTTTCATCAAAACGAAAATCAGAACGGCTAACACCTCGACACCCTATCGCCTGATGGGCTGCTAAAGACATTCTTTGCACACTTTGGTAAATATTTAGTGAAAGTTGTGCAGGACAAATATGAAGAGAACCACCCGTTTTATATTTTGAGTCATAATCGTAGAATGAAAAGTGTTTATCGGGAAGAATTTCACACACATCCAGCACTTCATTCCCCAAAACAGCACAAGTTAATTCACGACCAGGGATATATTTTTCAATCATCACCTCATCGGCATATCCCCACTCATCTCCCCCAACATTATGCGGCGGTGCAGCTTCATTCCCTTGGACAACAACAACACCAAAACTTGATCCTTCACACACAGGTTTAATTACATAAGGAGGCTCCATGGGATGCGTTTGCCCCAGAGCAAAGCGGCTCATGATACGAGAAGGAGCAACACAAACCCCAACATTTGCAACGATAATTTTTGCGCGTCCCTTATCCATTGCCAAAGCAGATGCCATCACGCCAGAATGGGTATAAGGAATTTTTAAATATTCAAGAATCCCCTGAATCCGGCCATCTTCACCAAATGGACCATGCAATGCATTGAAGACAATATCGGGCTGCAACTTTTCAAGAACAGAAGCAATATGAGCGTCAACATCCACGCGGCTCACGCGATACCCCTGCACCTCTAGAACATCAGCACAAGCCGCCCCTGAAGATAAACTTACAGACCGTTCAGAAGAAAAACCTCCCATTAACACAGCTATATGTTTATCTTTCATAATAAATCACCCTCTTTTGTATACTATATGTAGTCTATATAGAACACATCAGCACCACATACAGAAAAAAAACAAAGTTTATTCTTGCGAATCAATAACCTAGCATTTTTCATAATGAATCAGACTCAAAAGCCTGATGCAAGAGATTCTTTGTTAATTTATTGATTCTTAATAGAAATTTTTTATTATCTCTTTGAAATGACTCAATTTTTTATTTGCACTTTTTTAGTGAATAATAAATCAATCAAATGGATCAAAAGGAGGAACACTTCGACCACGCTCAAATTGACCGATACGCTCTATTTCCCATTGTAAAAGATGGGCTGAATTTGCAAAAACACGCGCACGCACTGTTTCTCCCAATGCTTCAAGATCATATCCTGTTGCTTGCCCTGTATTAATCATAAAATTACAGTGCATTTCACTCATTTGAGCGCCACCAATTCGTAAACCACGACACCCTGCTTCATCAATCACGCGCCACGCAGATCCATTCTCAGGATTTTTAAAAGTTGATCCCCCTGTCTTTTCACGAATAGGTTGCACTGTTTCTCTGTGGAGGGAAACTTCATCCATAGCAGCACGAATATCATCTTTATTACCGAGTTCACCTTCCAATAAAGCAGCCGTAAAAATAAAATCTTTAGGAATATCACAATGGCGATAGGAATAATGCATATCTTTCAAACTCAAGATATGACGTTGTCCTTTACGATCCAGAGCATAGACCTCGACAACACGCGCTGCGGTTTCAACACCATTCGCCCCCGCGTTCATTTTGAGAGCTCCTCCAAGACCTCCAGGAATACCATGATAAAAATGGAAACCTGCAATTTCAGCTTCTAAAGCGGCTGCAGCTAAATGTTTATCCGCTGTACCAGCACCAACTAAAAAGCCTTTTGGAGAAACTTGCTGCACTTGCCCAAAATTTTTTGGCGAAAGACGAATCACAACACCAGGAACGCCCCCATCACGCACCAAAAGATTAGAACCGATACCGACAATTGTCACAGGAACAAATTCAGGCAAATTTTGAAGAAAGAGAGCCAAATCTTCTTCATCAACAGGCTGATAAAAAAGCTCTGCCAACCCGCCCGTGCGAAACCACGTTACCTTACGCATTTCAACATTAGGTGTAAGTTTGCCTCTCACGCCACCCAACAGCGGTTGCAATTGCGCCAATAGCGCCTCACCATCAATGTGCTGAAAATTTATCATGACCATCCAATACCGCTAACTGATGAGGCAACGCACAAGCCCATTGTGTGATATTGCCAGCACCAAGAAAAACAACATAATCCTCTGCCTGAGCAAATTTTGAGACAAGAGACACGACATCTTCCAGACCATGTATCAAGCGCACATCACGATGACCCGCCATTTTAATATGCTCTACCAATTCTTGAGAACCAAATCCTACAATAGGCTCTTCACCAGCCGCATAAACGGGCGTAATCAACACTGTATCTGCATCATTAAAACAAGCAGCAAAATCATCAAATAAATGATACAAACGTGAATACCGATGGGGTTGTGCAATGGCAATAACACGCCCTTTTGCACTCTCACGTGCTGCACGCAAAACAGCCTTTATTTCAACAGGATGATGTCCGTAATCATCAAATATTTCAATACCTCGCCAACTTCCTGTTCGCGTAAAACGCCGTTTTACTCCGCCAAATTCTGCTAAACCCCTTTTTATAGCTTCATTTGAAATGCCAAGTTCATGCGCAATAGCAATAGCCGCCGTTGCATTAGCAACATTATGCTGTCCTGCCATGGGCAAAAGCAAATTTTTCAACTCAATCTTTCTTCCTGTTTTGCGTGAGCGAACAAGAACATCAAAATGCGTTTTTTGACCATCCATCGAAAGATTAAGAAAACGAACATCCGCTTGTGGATTTTCACCATAAGTGATCACCCAACGATCATCAATCCGACCCGCCAATGACTGAACCTCTGGATGATCAAGGCACAAAACAGCAAAACCATAAAAAGGAACATTTTCTACGAATTGCCGAAAAGCCTCACGCACAGCATCAAAACTTCCATAATGATCCAAATGCTCAGCGTCAATATTAGTAATAACAGCAATATCAGCAGGCAGCTTTAAAAATGTACCATCACTTTCATCAGCTTCAACAATCATCCAATCGCCATCTCCTGTACGAGAATTCGTACCATAAGCATTAATAATACCACCATTGATTACCACTGGATCAAAATGACCAGCATCAAGAAGCGCTGCGACCATTGATGTGGTTGTTGTTTTACCATGTGTGCCACCCACCGCAATTGCACGCCGAAACCGCATCAGCTCCGCCAGCATTTCTGCACGTCTAACAAGCGGCAAATGTCTTTCCTTTGCAGCAATATACTCAGGATTTGTTTTTTTAACGGCAGTAGAAAAAACAACAACCTCTGCATTCCCTAAATTTTCAGCACAATGACCTATATGAACGCTAATTCCTTTTCTCCGCAAACGTTCAACATTTGTACTTTCAACTTGATCTGACCCTTGAACTTTATAGCCAAGATTATAAAAAACCTCCGCAATTCCACTCATACCGATCCCCCCGATTCCGATAAAATGGATAACGCCTATATCAAGTGGCATTTTCATTTAAAAGCTCCTCTTTTATATCTGACAACAATCGCCCTGCAATCAAGGATTCAGCCATATCAGCAAGGAAACGGGTTGCATGAGGTTGCCCAACTTTTTTTGCAGCAAGCGCTTGTTTTTCCAATAAATGGGGCGCACAACAAGCGTGCATTAAAAGAGAAAAAAGCTTTTGTGCATTTAAATCTTTTTCTAATACAATTTGCGCACCACCTACACGAGCAAGCAAAGCTGCATTGGCAGCCTGATCATGATCTAAAGCATGGGGATAGGGAACAAGCAAAGCAGGTCTACCAATCACCGCTATCTCACAAACGGATGAAGCCCCAGCGCGCGACAAAATAAAATGAGCATGTGCCATACGTTCAGCCATATCATCAAAGAAAGGAGCAACCTCTGCTTGTACGCCCATATCACGATAGATTTTAATCACCCCTCCTGCTTCACCGCGAACTTGCTGCACAATTCGTAAACGTTTACGGTTCTTATCATCGAATAAAGCAATAGCTTCTGGAACAAGATGTGAAAAAGCAGAAGCCCCTTGGCTACCTCCAAAAATCAAAAAATGAAATGGCTCTTCACCAGTTGAGGAATGATAAGGAATTTCGGCCGCCTTCAACACAGCCTCACGGACAGGATTCCCCGTCAAAAGTATTTTATGAGCATAAGCACCATTTGGCGACAACAAACCACCAGCGATTGCACGCACAAAAATTGCCAACACCCGATTAGCACGCCCCATAACAGCATTTTGTTCATGAATAAATGTTACACGCCTCGTTAAGGCCGCAATAAAAAGAGGAGGAAAGCTCGGATACCCCCCAAATCCTCCAACAAGAACAGGACGTAATTTATAAAACAGTGCCAATGATTGCCCCATACCCTTTAGCAAAGACCAAAACGTCTTTATCAGAGCAAAAGGATGACGTCGTATAAATGTTGCCGATGAAACGATATGAGTATGCTCTTCATCAAAGCACCGAACAAAAGGACGTGCTCTTTCATCTGTTATTAAATGAACATCATATCCACGCTTCCTTAATTCAACAGAAAGGGCTTCAGCAGGAAAAAGATGTCCACCTGTACCACCAGCCACCAAAACAATAACTTTTTTATCATTCATAAGGGGTATCCAAGACAGAAGAGGAAGAAAAAGCTGAAAGGCGTGCTTCTGGCCAACGACGTGTTAAACTAAGCAAAATGCCCATTGAAAACGCAATCGCCACCATCGAAGAACCACCATAAGAAATAAAAGGCAATGTCATGCCTTTTGGAGGAATTAAGTGAAGATTAACGGCCATATTAATAGCTGATTGAAAGCCAATCATCATTGCTATGCCAGTAATACCAAGACGTATAAAGGAATCACGTGTATTCATAGCTATATACAATGAACGCATAACAATAAAGCCAAACAGCATCATAATTAATAAACAAAGAATAATACCATATTCTTCAGCAGCAACGGAAAATACAAAATCTGTATGGCTATCAGGAATGATACGTTTTACTGTTCCCTCACCCGGCCCTTGCCCAAACCAACCACCATTCAAAATAGCCTCACGGCCTACATCCACTTGAAAAGTATCTCCTTCACCTGTCAAAAAACCATTGATACGCTCGCGCACATGATGCAGAAAAAAATAAGCTAAAATAATTCCTACAACGCCTAACATGAGAAAGAGAAAAATAATGGTAAGAGGTACACCAGCAATAAAAAACAGCCCTCCCCATGTTGCACTTATTAAAACTGTTTGTCCAATATCAGGCTGCAAAACCAGAAGCACACAACAAATGCCATAAAGTACAATCGCTAACGTATAACCTAGAATTCCTCTCCTGCGTATCTGTTCCGAAAAAAGCCAAGCGGACATAACCACAAAAGCTGGCTTCATAAACTCTGAAGCCTGTACAGAAAAACCAAATAGCTGAATCCACCTCCGTGCTCCCTTTAATTCTGGACCCCAAAATAAGGTTGCAACCATAAGAGCAAGCGTTACAATGAGCAAAAGAGCACATAAACGGCGAATATTAGAAAGCGAAAAAAAAGAAATGGTAACCATCGTAAAAAATGCTGAAATGCTGAAAATGATATGCCACCGAACAAAATAAAAACTATCAGCAATTCCGATTTTTTTTGCAATAATAGGGCTGGCAGCAAAAGACAGCATAATGCCAATTCCCATTAAAATTAAACAAGCTGCAAAGATAGAGCGATCAATCGTCCACCACCAATTAGCAATTGGATCTCTATCTGCACGCGTCACCATGATATCCACCTTATCCATTTTATAAATTGTCTCAAAGTGAGATGGTTCCCCAGCCTGTTTAGCAAACACTTTAAAAACTAAATTACACAAAAAAAGATTCTGGAGTCTTAACGCAAAAATATTTTTTTATAACTGATGCTTTTTTTATTGTAACTGCATCACAAAAGAGACAAATGCTTCGCCTCGCATTTCATAATTTTTAAATTGGTCATAACTTGCACAAGCAGGTGACAAAAGAACCGTCACCTCTTTTGCCTTACAACCCGTTGCGTCAACAGCTGCTTCACGCACCGCATTTTCCAAAGTTAAGCTCATAGAAAAGGGAAAAGCAGATCCAATAGTGCGAGCAAATTCTTCCGCCGCACTCCCAATCAAATAGGCTTTACGAATTTTAGGAAAAAATTCTCTAAGAGACTCTATTCCTCCCTTTTTTGCCTGTCCCCCAACAATCCAAAAAATATCATTAAAGGTGGAAAGCGCAGGAGCTGTTGCATCTGCATTAGTCGCCTTGCTGTCATTGATAAACAAAACCGCCCCCATTTTACGCACCTGCTGCATACGATGATCCAGCCCTTTATAATTTGCTAAATGCTTGTTCATAGAGGGATCGGTTATTTTTAAAGCCTGCAACGTTGCTAACGCCATAAGGGCATTTTGCGCATTATGACGTCCGCGCAAAGCAGTCATAGACGCCAGATCTGCAAGCATATGGCGCTGTCCTTGACAAACAGAAAAGAGCTTGGTCCCATCGGCATAAAAACCATTTTCAACAAAATGATCCTTAGATATTGCCCCTATCTTCTTCCCATCATGAAGCAACTGTTGGTATAAAACCCGACAAGCGGCATCATCAACTGAAATAAAAGCCTGAGAAGCTTGAGCAATCAGATGCCTTTTGGTTTTCACATAACAAGCAAAGCTTCCATGTCGATCAATATGATCAGGTGTGAGATTTAATAAAAGTCCAATGGTCGGCTGAAGAGAGGGAGTAAGATCAATTTGAAATGATGAACATTCAATCACATAGATACGTTTTTTAACAAATGGCTTAAGCGTCAATATTGCTTTTCCGATATTTCCCCCCACCTGTACATCATAACCCATTTGTTCTAGCAAATGCGCAAGTAAAGATGTTGTGGTTGACTTCCCATTCGTCCCCGTAATCGCAATGAAAGGAACATCTTGGTCACAAAAACCATAATGCTGCAAAAAATGATGGCGCGCACGAACAAATAATTCAATATCACCGATAATTTCTATATTTTTTTTTCGTGCTTTTTCAACAACCCAATGGGGTTGAGGATAATTTAAAGGAACTCCAGGAGCTACAATCAATGCAACAAATTCTGACCAATCTTCATAACGCAGATCTCGCGTTGGAATATTGTGCCGAAAAGCCATTTGCACGCTTGAAGGACTATCATCCCACGCCACCACTTCTGCACCGCCACGCATCAATGCTTGTGCCGTTGCTAATCCAGACTTCCCTAATCCAAATAAAGCAACTTTTTGTCCTTTATAACACGCAACAGAAATCAAAATCTCACCGCAATTTAAGTGTTGAAAGACCAATGAGAGCGAGAACAATTGAAATAATCCAAAAGCGTATCACAACTTGGCTTTCAGTCCAGCCTTTTTTCTCAAAATGATGATGTATCGGTGCCATAAGAAACACGCGTTTTTTTGTTAATTTGAAATAACCAACCTGAATAACGACCGAAAAAGCTTCCACAACAAAAAGCCCACCAATAAGAACCAAAACAATTTCGTGCTTCGTAGCAACCGCAACAGTCCCTAAGAGCCCTCCAAGAGCCAACGAACCAGTATCTCCCATAAAAATAGCTGCAGGTGGTGCATTAAACCATAAAAAACCAAGCCCTGCCCCCACAACAGCTCCCAATAAAACAGCCAATTCACCTGTACCCGATACATAATGGATTTGGAGATAATCAGCAAAATTCATATTACCAGAAAGAT
This sequence comes from Bartonella sp. CM120XJJH, assembly GCF_042194715.1. Taxonomy (NCBI): domain Bacteria; kingdom Pseudomonadati; phylum Pseudomonadota; class Alphaproteobacteria; order Hyphomicrobiales; family Bartonellaceae; genus Bartonella; species Bartonella sp. CM120XJJH. The sequence goes on from NZ_JBHINE010000007.1 coordinate 47,075, forward strand.
AAGCAATCAGAGCAAAAGATAAGGCTGCAACCATCACAGGAACAATAGCAAGCCCATCAAGTCCATCCGTCAAATTAACCGCATTACCCGTCGCGACAATGACAAAAGCAGAAAAAGGAATAAAAAACCAGCCCAAATTGATAAGATAATCTTTCAAAAAAGGCAAAGCAAATCCAGATGAGCCAATTTTCAAGATGACAAAAGCAGCAATTGCGGCAACACAAAACTCCAAGCTTAACCGTGCTTTCCCAGAAAATCCTTTGTCTGTTTGTTTTGTGACCTTAAGATAATCGTCATAAAATCCAATTGCCCCAAAAGAAAGCATAACCAATAGCGATACCCAAAAATAAATATTCGATAAATTACACCACAAAAATGCCGATACTACAATGCCAGTTAAAATCATTAATCCACCCATTGTAGGTGTTCCAGCCTTTTTAAAATGTGTTTGAGGACCATCTGCACGAATCGGTTGCCCCTTACCCTGCCGCAATTTAAGAGAAGCAATGATGCTAGGTCCAAACAAAAAGACGATGAGCCCCGAAGTAAGCATAGCCGCTATCGTGCGAAAAGTAATATAACGAAATACATTCACACCTGGAAGCCAATCACTAAACGAAGAAAAAAACAGCATCATGGTACAAAAAACCTCTTAAAACTATGAAGAAACCACTTTATAGTGATCAAGCAATGCAGTCACAATATTTGATGAACAAAGGCCATTGGATGATTTAACCATAAGCAGATCCCCAGAAGAAATTTCTGCTAAAAGAAGCGATAAAATTTTCTCAATATTTTCAGCATAATGAACCTTAACACCAGCAGACAAATCACTGACTAAAGATTTCATCGCCTCACCAAATAGAAAAACCGGATTAGCACCGGAAAGACGTATTGGCTTTATTAAATCACGATGAAGCTTTTCACTATACTCCCCTAACTCTAGCATATCCCCTAAAATAGCAATTCGCCGCCCCTTTTTCCCTACAGGTCCTGTAGCAAGAAGCTCAAGCGCAGCACGCATAGAAGCAGGATTAGCATTATAGCTTTCATCAATGAGATAAAATTCACCCCCATTTGATAAAGACAGTCGATAACGAACACCTCGCCCCTTTTGAGAAGAAAAATGGCGAAAAGAAAGAAAAACAGGCTCTAACTCAACCCCCATAGCATCACAAGCAGCAATAACCCCTAAACAATTTTGCACAATATGGCGTCCGGGAGCACCAATTTGAACCTCCCTATCCCGCCCTCTAATATGTACAATCATAGAAGAACGATCGGTTAGAAGACGTATATCTCGCGCTTGATAATCAGCATTTTCAGTCTCACCAAAGCTCAAGAGCTTCTTTACATCGCATTTCTTTGCTCTTTGAACGAGATAAGAAAAAAAATCACTATCCGCATTTAAGATGGCAATGCCTTTCTCATCTAATCCTTCAAAAATTTCAGCTTTTGCCGTTGCTATTTCTTCAAGATTTTTAAAAAAACCCATATGTCCTGCACAAATATGCGTAATGAGAGCCACATGTGGACAAACCAGTTTGACCAGAGAGCGAATTTCATCTCTATGATTCATGCCAATTTCAAAGATACCATAATTACTCTCCATGGGCATCCGTGCTAAAGTGAGTGGAACCCCCCAGCAATTGTTTAAAGAAGCGAGATTCGCATGAACGTTCCCAGCCGTTGCAAGTACTTGTTTCAAAGCTTCTTTTGTCGTTGTTTTTCCCACCGATCCCGTTATCGCGATAATCTTAGCTCTTGAACGTTTGCGTGCCGCTTGTGCAAGTTTTTCTAGGGCTTGCAAAACATCAGGAACAACAATAAGTGGAGCAGATATCTTTTTCATATCCCTCAAACGGTGTTCCGCAACGATAAGAACGCCCGCACCTCGTTCATAAGCTTGCGCAGCAAAATCATGACCATCAAGATGATGCCCTTTAATGCAGAAAAAAATATCACCTTGCGCAAGAGTACGGCTATCAATGGAAACCCCAGAAAAGGTTTCTGGCATGCTTCCCATTACAACACCATTAATTGCAGTAACAAGTGCTTGCTTACCCCATAAAGCTGTCATTTCTTTCGGTCCTCTAGAGCTTCTATCGCTTTCAGACGATCTGAAAAAGGATAAGTTGTCTGCCCTATAATTTGGCCATCCTCATGACCTTTTCCAGCAATGATGAGTGTATCACCAACTTTCAAAAGCTCCACCGCGTAAGAAATAGCCTCACCACGATCTGCTATCTCTATTGCTGTTGGCACTGCCTGTAAAATATCTTTGCGTATTTTTTCTGGCATTTCTGTGCGGGGATTATCATCCGTTACAATAACAATGTCCGCTTTATCCGCCGCAATTTTTCCCATCAAAGGTCTTTTTCCTTGATCCCGATCTCCTCCACACCCAAAAACAACGATCAAACGCCCTTGCGTAAAGGGACGAACAGAAAGCAAAACCTGCTCCAAAGCTTCTGGTTTATGGGCATAATCAATATAAACAGGCGCATTATTTTCTGTCTTTCCGACAAATTCTAACCGCCCAGGTGCCCCCCGCAAAGTTTCAAGCGCAGAAAAAACCTTACGAGGTGCAACACCCGTTGCAATTGCTAACCCCGCTGCCATAAGTGCATTGGCTACCTGAAAATCTCCAGCTAAAGGCAAATCAAATGTATAAATATTGTTTTCCACACGACACTCAATACACTGTTTTGAGCGTTGATGTTCGACACGATTAATCGTGATAAATTGCCCCTTACGACCAATTGTCAAGACACGGCGGCGCGCTTGTGTAACAACATCAATAACCTTTTGTGAATAGACATCATCAGCAAAAATCAAAGCAGGAGCAGATACAGGCAAAAGTGTATCAAACAACCTCATTTTAGCCTGCAAATAATCCTCTACCCCCGTATGATAATCCATGTGATCTCGCCCTAAATTGGTAAAGGCACCAGCCGTTAAACGGACTCCATCAAGTCGTCCTTGGTCAAGCCCATGCGAAGAAGCTTCAAGAGCTGCATGAGTCACACCTTCATGAGAAATTTCACAAAGAAGACGGTGTAAGACGACCGGATCAGGTGTTGTGAGAGAACCATAAACATTCCGTTTAGGAGAAACAACACCAACCGTTCCTATACTCGCAGCACAAAATCCAACATGAGTCCAAATTTGCCGAATAAAAGAGACAACAGATGTTTTACCACTTGTACCAGTCACAGCAACGACCGTTTCAGGCTGAGAACCGTAAAAACGTGCAGCTGCCAACGCTAAACTATGACGAACATTAGAAACACGTAAAATGGGAACAGATAAATCCTCAAGAACAGCATGACAATCTGTAACAATTGCTCGTGCGCCACGCTTTATCGCATCATCTATATAGTGTCTTCCATCACTTTTTTTTCCTTGAACAGCGACAAAAACATAGCCTGGCAAGACTTGTCGAGAATCCGCACTAATTCCTGTTATTTCCATTGAAGAAAGATTCTGATCTTCAAGACATTCTGTAAAAACTGTTCCAAACAACATAACAATGCACCTTTGTATTTATTTTACTGTTGTTTAACGAAACTTGAATTGCTCTTTTTACTTAAAAGAGGTTCATATTCTTTTTTAAAATCGGGTTTTACACCAAGAAAACTAGCTGTGCGACGAACAATATTAGCAAGCATTGGTCCAGCATTCATCCCCGCTGTTGCTGAACGCTGTCCCTCTTCAGGCTTTGGTTCATCAATAATTGTTAAAACAACATAAACAGGATCATCAATAGGAAAAGCAGCAAGAAAACTATTGAAATTTTTTGTTTTAGAATATTTTCCATTTTCAACTTTTTCAGCTGTTCCTGTCTTACCACCAACCCGATAACCTTCGACTTTTGCGTTACGTCCAGAACCAATATCACTATTTAATTTATAAAGGTAACGCATATTTTGACTTGTTTTAGCCTGCAAAACCCGTTTTGCGTGGTGCGAAGTTTGTTCTTTTGTCCGTTTTAAAAATGTCGGAGCAATTAACCAACCACCATTCATTAAAGCAGCAGCCCCAACAGCTGTTTGCAAGGGTGTTGTTGCCATACCATGCCCAAAAGAAATCGTCATAGAATGAATATCCTTCCAATGATGTGGTACAATAGGATGGGCAACTTCAGGCAACTCTGTCGTGAGACGATCCAGTAAGCCAAGTTTTTGTAAAAAAACACGATGTTTATCAATCCCTATCGCCAATGCCTCTTTAGCAGAACCAATATTGGAAGAATAAATAAAAACCTCCCATAACGTTAAGGGACGATTTTTTCCGTGAAAATCATGAATAGTATACCCACTACTTGCCTTTATTGGCTTTGAAGCATCAATAATACTGTTTAAATGAAAAATATTGGAATCAAGAGCCATGGCGGTTGTAAAACTTTTAATGATCGATCCCATTTCAAAAGCTCCTGCCGTCATCCGATTGAGACGATCACTTTTTAAAGCTTCAATAGGATTTCCAGGATCAAAATCTGGTAGTGATGCCAAAGCCAAAACTTCCCCCGTATGTATATTTAAAATAACAGCTCCTGCAGCAATTGCCCTATAACGCTTCATAGCCTGAATAAGTTCATCATGAACAATTGCCTGAACACGCACATCAATCGAAAGCTGAACTTGCTTTAATGATTCTTCCATGGCAAGACCAGCGGCACGCAAAGCACTCAACCCAGCATCATCAATATATTTTTCCATACCTGCAATGCCCTGATTATCAACATTCACCATACCGAGAATATGGGAAGTTACAGGTCCATCAGGATAAAAACGACGAATTTCAGTCCGAAAACCAATTCCTGGTATACCAAGAGCCATAATTTGCGTCTTCTGCATTGGTGTTAACCCACGCTGTATCCAAGAAAAACCAGATTTCCTTTTTAAGCGCTTATAGGTTTCCTGCCAATTAAGATCAGGTAAAACTGTTGAGAGCAATTCAATTGTTTCATCCACATCAATAATACGTCGTGGCTCAGCAAAAAGTGAATAAGTTTTAATATCTGTTGCCAATAAACGACCATTACGATCAACGATATCAGGCCGTGCCATCAATTGAAGAACTCCTGGCCCTTTTGCTTCTTCAATCTGTCCACCTTCCAATCCATAAGAAATAAGGCAAGCCCCCATGATGCCATATAAAATTAAAAAGCAGAACAACGAAAAAAGCAAACGTGGACGACTAGAATAAGGACGACGAACAGAAACATTATGATTATTCAATGAATTCTTTAAGCGCTTTTTCTTCTGTGAGAATAAAAAAGTCGATTTCATTACTGCGCGCCTTTTTGGACAACACCATTTATCTGGGAAGCCCGATTATTTGTCAAAATATCCTGATTATCTTCCAAGATATTTTGTTTAATCACTTCTTCAATTTGATCATGTACCCGTACCGGAATGTCTTTTAACTCCACGACTTGACGCGGCTGTATAACCTCTAACCCAAGTTCTTTTTGATAACGTTTCGCAAGTTTTTGCATGCGTGAAGGCCTTATCATTACAGCCCACTCAGCACGAAGCAAACTTACCGTATTTTTTGCTGCAGCAATTTCATGCTCAAGATGACGAACTTCGTTCATTCGTTTTTGAACATCATATTTTACTTTATAAGTAAGACCTGCCATACAAATCATAATCAACACTAAAATCATATCAAATGTACGAAAAACTGTCATTTCTTGCTGCCTTCAAAACTGGCAATTTCTGGTAAACTAAATAATTTCATATCTGCTGCAAGAACCTCTGCTTCAGTTCGTACACCAATACGCAACCTTGCAGAACGTGAACGTGGATTTTTCTGTAATTCCTCTTTAGTTGCCGTGATCCCCCCTTTAAACAAAGAAAAAAATGTCGCTGGAGCAGCCTTTATTTCAGGCAGATAGCGTGATCTCATACATTCTCCAGAACGAGCCGAAAAAAATCTTTTGACCATACGATCTTCAAGAGAATGAAAACTGACAACGCCCAAACGCCCCCCAGCTTTTAAAACGCGTTCAGCAGCAAATAAACCACATGCTAATTCACCAATTTCATCATTAACATAGATACGAAGAGCCTGAAATACACGTGTTGCAGGATGAATACGATCTCCCGGCTTACGTCCTATCAACGCTTCGATAGCATACGCCAAATCACCTGTACGCAAAAAAGGCTGAATAACACGACGCTTTTCAATCATCCGTGCAATTCGCCCCGCATAACGCTCTTCTCCTAATATCTTAAAGATACGTGCCAAATCCCTTGCTTTTAAGTGATTGACAACATCGCTGGCTGTAAAACCAGTCTGAGCCATTCGCATATCCAATGGACCATCTTTTTGAAAAGAAAAACCTCTTTCAGCTTCATCAAGCTGCATAGAAGAAACACCAATATCCAAAATAACAGCATCTACCTTCTCTTCAACAACGCGATCTAACTGTGAAAATTCCATTTGCACCAAACGAAGTCGTGGAAAAAATTCTTCAACAAGCGATTGTCCCGCACTAATAGCATGAGGATCACGATCAAGAGCGATCACCTGTGCCCCTGCCTTTAACAAAGCGCGCGTATAACCACCAGCACCAAAGGTGCCATCAATCACTTTTGCTCCAACCAATGGCATAAGCCCAGCCAAAACTGGCTGCAACAACACTGGAATATGGCGTTCAGCTCTTTGATCCTGCTTTATCAAAATAATCCGTCTTGAAGTTATGCTGTCTCAAATCAACAGCTCTCTCATAGCAACTGATTTTAGAATAACCTAGCCTTCAACTTTCATATTAACCACAATGAACGAAAAAACTAAAGCTATCCCAAGACAGATCCTAACGCATTATACTTAAAGAAATGTTATAATTTTTAAAAATACTCTTTGCTCAAGTGTCCATTTCAAACACATAGACTCCACAAAAGACCACATATAATTGATCTTACAAAATATTGCGTATCGTCACGAAATATCAGTCGGCCTATAAGCCGGGTTCTGTATAGTAAAGCTCACACTTTACATGGCAACCATTCATCTGGGACGGATGTTACCACCCGCCTCGTGCAACCTACCCGAATGACTCGCCCGGAAATCGGCTGCAAATTAAATTTTGCACGTCATTTCTATTTGGTCTTGCTCCCGGTGGGGTTTACCTTGCCACATTCATTACTGAATGCGCGGTGGGCTCTTACTCCACCCTTTCACCCTTACCTATAAAAATAGGCGGTTTACTTTCTGTGGCACTTTCCCTAGGGTCACCCCCGCCGGGTGTTACCCGGCACCGTCTTTCCATGGAGCCCGGACTTTCCTCACCTGCCGCATTTCAGCATCAGACAAGCGCGGCTGCCCAGCCGACTGACGCATTAATTTATAAAACATTTTCTTCTCCGTGAAAATAGCATCTTAAAATATTTTATAGCAAACCTGTCTAAAAAAATGTTTTTATTTTAATGAAGCCAGATAAGTTTTCACTTTTGCGCAATATTTCGCCGAAATAGAATTCATTTTTTTTGCAGCATGACCTGCGTTATATTTAAGAATTGTACCACACGTACTTCCACCACTGAGTTTATACGCCCGTGCCAAATAACGCATACCATATTCAAGATTGGTCGCAGGATCGTACAAATCCTGTACAGAACCACTAAAACCCAATCCTCGAGCCGTAGAGGGTTTAATTTGCATCAAACCTATTTCGCCAGCAGCCCCCTTTATACCTGCCTTATAATTACTTTCAACTTTTACAACAGCATGTGCTAAATTAACGGGAACATTATATTTATTCGCAAGTTTCTGAATAAGAAACTCATAAGGACGATCAGGAATCTTAGAAGCAACAACCACTAAAGCTTCTCCTGATTCCGCAACATTCAAAACACTATGAGTCCAACTTATATCAAATACAAAAAATACAGCACACGCTGTATTTAACAAGATTTTCAAAAATTGCATTTTCTTTCTCTTCACTCAAACATTCTCAAATTCTAGCCGCAAATAATTTGCGAATGTATTGTACAAAAAAAGAAAGCAAAAGAACGGCTTGAAAAAGGAAAGAGTAAGACAATTTCAAGATAAAATTATGCAACAAAAGAAAATCTCTTTATGCACAAATTATAGGTTTCTCTATATCATAAAATAAAAGAAATAAAGAAACTATAATTAATCTTATAGCGTATTAAATAAAATGATATAAGCTATAAATTGCTGCTATCACTATTGTATCACTCAACTTTTATATTAAAAAAATCACATATTAAATAGATGTAACATTTTTTACATAAGATTATTAATTTTTTTATTGAGATCAATCCCTCAAAGCAAAAAAGACAAGAGAATCTTTTTACCGGAGATGCTCAATATCAAAAAAGTTTCATAGAAAATATAAACCGTTATCAACGCTTCTCTCTGGTCAATAAACACCCACAGCACTCTTTATGTCCGATAAAACTCAACATGTCACACAAATGCCTCCCCCTGTCGTTGCGCATAAAAATTCATAAATATACTAAAACCATCATACTCTTTATCAATTCAAAATATTGCAACAGACCTTTAGCTCTCAAGATGCCCCAAAGAAGCTTTTTACTTCTTTTTTAAAAGAGCTTTTATCCACACAAGCCTCCCACTTGTAGTGTACAAGAAACTGATTTTGATTTTTTCACCATGGATAAAATTAAAATGAGAGAATTCTACAATTCTTAAGCTTCTCACTCAATATGAAAATGATAAATTATCATTATAAAACAATATGCTAAAAAAGCTATATCCGTCTTTGTCCCTACAGCAAAGCTTAACAATTACTTTTGTCTGTTTTTTTGAAAAATGTTAGAAAACTCAATATCCTCAAAGCCTTTTTAAATAAAAATAGACCTCTCAATCTTCCTTCAAATATTTTTTTCTTTGTCACAGACTATCACCTTATCAGCCTTGCACCTCATTTTCAGAAATCATACAAGTGAATAAATATCCTAAAATCCATAGAACAAAGGAATCTTAAATCCTTTAAAAATTTTCTATTTTCTCATATCAAATAAAAAATAACTGGCATATAAAACGCGATTAACGTGTTTTATTATAGTCAATACTGCTTTTGTCATTGTAGCGATTGATAATGCGATTAACTCGAGCAACACCCTTGATAAACTCGCTATCACTCCTGTAATGATTACAACATTATCCTTATACTCCGATTGCTTATCTTTTGAGTAAGATAATTTGCTTATTATCTTACAAACTGATTATCTCCTCGCACTTTTCAAAACTTCACGAAAAACTCTTGCTCCTTAAAATAAAACCCAAAAGCGCAATTAAAAAATATCTAAAAATAAGCATTAGCAATGGAAGGACGAGAAATCGCTTTTGAGAGAGCCATAGCAACAATTTCACCAGATTTTTGAGCCTGCTCACGACTCTGACCACTTTTAGAAGCAAGCGCAATTATGTCACGACGCAGCTGCGCAATAAACAACTCTTGCTGTTGAGGACTCATCTTAGAAAGATGCTTGATAATATCTGGAAAAGATACGGACAATCTCTCTAACAACTCCTCCTCTGTTACATCAAGCTTCTGAGAAGAAGAAGAAGAGCGACCGGAAAAAAACTGATAAACAGCACCGCTTCGGGAAGCAAAAAAGACAGCGCCAAAAATAAAAAATACAAATAAAATAAAAATAATACGACGCGAAGAAGATTCCATTATCTCTTACCTAAAGATCACAGAACACAAACATAGATTCCTTTTATGATTCCCCTTATAGCATTCAATAATGCCTCAATAAAGAAAAATCAAATTATTGAAAATGAATACGCTAACACTATCCGCCAACAAGACCTGCCCCCCCTGTGTATTCAGGCACCAAAGGCGAAACTAATAACAGATCTTACACTTCCCCCAATAACACCTACAAAATCCCCTAAAACAATTACAAAAAGCCTGACTGAGGAAATCCTCAGTCAGGCCAGACAATCTAGGGGATCCACGCGGGGGGGGGGGAGGAGGTTCCCCGATCGTCCTCTCACATCAACCACTAAGATAGCCGATGTAATATTCTTGCTATGGAATAAAATTCTTTAAACAACAAGGAATTCTTATCATCTTCTACGCAAAAAAACACAAAAGAGTTATAAATTGTTTAAAAATGTTTAAATTTAGGCAAAAAAAGTCTAAAATGACCCAATTTGAAGCAATTTTATTTCAAGAATCATCAATTAGAATCTACCATCATTATAACTTTTAAATAGTTTTTGTCATAACTCCGATGACCATAATTAAAAAAACGTAATTTTTACGTATCCACCTTATAAAAATCAAACTATGTAAAAGCAGAATCACTTTTCCAACAGCAATCACCACAAAAAGAAAAACGTAGATTTTTAAAATCTTACACAAATAACCGTAAAAAATGAGCACTCTGAAGGTATTTGTTTCGAATCATGCCCTATAATCATTCCAAATAACGATAAACTATTTTACAATAACCTACAGTCTTTACCGCATTTTAACATAACAAACCGAGATCAATGCAGATATTTTCTCTTAATCTCTATTATTAAATGATCCCGTAAAATAATACGCACAGTAGTTTCTATGCTCAAATATTGTTATAGTCTGTTCTTCTAACGTAAACAATTCATTGATTTACAATCATAACGCATCATTTTACAATTTACATGAGAGATCTCAAGAACGTAAGGTTCTCTTATTTTAAATCTTCGTCTATTTAATCAATGAATAGCCATACTATCGCACATTACAAACAAGAAGAAGCATATGGATAAAAACATAAAAAGAGTCAAAATACCTTCTATGAACCATTTTAAAGCAAAATCTGCAGTAACATGCGGAACTGAAACATAAAATAATGATGCCGGCTTACAACTTTTACTTAAACTCAAGACGATAGTGCCCTATCAATTTTACGCTATACCCACGGACTGCGTCATAAGATGAGCGGCAAACATAAAAGCCAACGATAAAAACCTATTGCCATCTTTACCATTCCTTTCATTTGCTTTTACGGCTTCCAAACACGTTCATAACGCTGTGTTTTAAATAATGAAAAACACACCTTGTCTTACCCTTTTACTTTTTTGTTCTTTTTAGAGCATCTTTTTGCACACCTCACTAAAAATTCCAAGGGACTTCTTATCTAAGTAGCTGTTTTAAAGAGACATTTTAAGATCTATTGGGCACCACCATTTTTGACATTTATGAAGGTATAAACCATCACTATATTATATTGTGCGGCATTATATTATATTGCAACCACTCTCATATTTAGAAAATGTATTTCCTTTTACAAACGGTATTATTTAGATAAATATCTTCTCTTGTAACAGACAAACAGACTCTTTTGGATTCTGAAACAGGAAATTTGAAATGAAAAAATATTCCTGTATTCAAACCTCTCATTGGGTCTAAAAAATAATGATCTTTTAAAATCAATATATTGGCTAATAAACAAATATGATATCAAGACACCTTAAATAATCTCTATAGAAGGTGCTTTCATGATTACAGGCTACACGCCCTTATGAAACACCAAGACTCTCATATAAAAACATAATACAAATGTAAAAAACAATAGATGACCCATAATTAAATAAAGTTTTATCTCTGCGCTATTTCTTGAGAAAAATCAGAGAATAAAGCACGTTAACAAACGCTCTTTATGCAAAATCTACTTGTTTATCTTTGATATCGTCAACCAATAAACGCGGATCACGAGCAAGCCAAAGTGTAACCATGCCCTCCTCACTGTTTTCATTTTGTATAGGAGTAAGACAAACCGTTTGTTCTAGAATAAGTCCGGCATTTTTTAGCCATTGTTCTATTTGTAAAGCCGAAAATCCAAGACGCATATGCGCTTGATCAGAATATGAAGACTCAATTTCATGATAACCAAAATCCACAATCAATAAACGTCCATGAGGACGCAAAACACTTGATATCTCATGAAGAAATATTTCAGGATTTTCAAGAAAATGCAAAACCCAATGAAGAATAACTAAATCAAAAGTTGTATCTCCAACAGACAAGTGAACAACATTGCTATCAAGCACGACTTCAACCGCATGCGTATAAAGGTTAGAAAACAATTTTAAGACAGAGTCTCCACCTATTCCAATATTCAGCATCGTCTGAAATGGTTTATCGCCAATGATTTCAATTAAAGCGTTTTCCACACCATGATCTGCCATATAAGATGACCGTAATACATCCCATTGCAACGCATTTTGTAAAAAATGCTTCTTCCTCGTTTTTTGACGCTGCTTTTTAACATCCTTCAAACGTTCTAAATCATGCGCTAACAACACATCATGCTTTGGCAAAGCCGAAAGAACACCCTTCACAATGTCTTTACCCCAAAAATCATGACAAAGCTTAAAATAAAGGCTATCTCCCTTCTGATAACGCTCAATCAATCGTGCTTCGTACAATAAACGTAAATATCGTGATATACACGCTTGCGACTGATCAAGAATAAAAATAAAATCAGGAATTGTTAAATCTTCATGATGCAAGAGGGTAAGAACACGTAAATGGCTTACTTCCGCGATCGCTTTCAGCAGCACAATCATTGCATCTAAACTTGCACTTTTTTTCATAATTATCCCCTAAACACTCCTATAAACATTTGTTTATAGGAAAAAAAGTCAAGCATAAAACGCATATTCTCTTCTATTTTGTTCTCTCTATTTTATCATCCTATGAAAAAAAAGGCCAATGTAAAAACGAACAGCTCTTATCTCTCTGCTTCTCGTTATAATGAGAATACATTGATTTATAATAACAATTTATCATTTTTCAACTTGAATAAAAAACCGGAATACCGTAAATTTTTCTCACTTAAAATCGTTTCATGATAAATCAATCCAAATCATTCTCTTACAGCTCATAAACAGAGGGGACATATGGATAAAAATATCTTTTATGCCCACCTCAAAACAAGAACTGCACACCATTGAGAGAAAATAAATAACATGATGGTGCCAACTTGCATTTTTATTAAGTAAAGATGATAATGCTCAATGACCAGAGCATTTGTAGAAAGAGTACTATGCTCTTCATCCCCTCCTTTTCATTGCAATTTTACAAGCAATAACCCGTTATATATCACGAGTAGAATAACCCTATATAGGTCATAATTTCATAAAGTGTCTCTTACTCTTTTCAATGAATAAAAACTTACACAGAGTACACACACACTTTATTTATGAAATAAAAAACGCAATAAAATACACTATTATTCCAACAAAGTTGAGATAAGACAAAAAATTCTAGCGTGTAAGAGGTTTATAATTTGCGTGCTTAGGATTAAGAGATTCCGCCCCAAGACGACGAACTTTATCAGCCTCATATTCAGCAAAATTACCTTCAAACCATTCTACATGGCCATCACCTTCAAAGGCTAAAATATGTGTTGCCAATCGATCAAGAAACATACGATCATGCGATATGATAACTGCACAACCAGCGAAATTTTCCAATGCATCTTCCAATGCACCCAATGTTTCAGTATCAAGATCATTTGTCGGTTCATCAAGAAGAAGTACATTCCCCCCCTCTTTTAGAAGTTTCGCCAAATGTACGCGATTGCGCTGCCCTCCTGATAAATTTGCCACCTTCTGCTGCTGATCTGCCCCCTTGAAATTAAAAGCCCCGCAATAAGCGCGGCTATTCATCTCATATTTGCCTAATTTAATAATGTCATTTCCACCAGAAATTTCCTCCCAAACAGTTTTATTCCCCACCAAGGAATCGCGACTCTGATCCACATAACTCATGTGAACTGTTTCACCGATACGTATTTGACCTGAATCGGGCTGTTCCTGTCCCGTCAACATTTTAAACAAGGTCGACTTTCCCATACCATTAGCCCCAATAACGCCGACAATGCCACCAGCAGGAAGCTTAAAAGAAAGAGAATCAATCAATACACGTTCACCATAAGCTTTAGAAAGATTATCAACTTCAATAACAACCTGTCCTAATCTTTCTCCAATAGGAATAATGATTTGCGCCTCTCCAGGGCGGCGCTCACGTGCTGCTTGAACCAACTCATCATAAGCCTTAATCCGCGCTTTTGACTTTGCTTGTCGTCCTTTTGGACTAGAAGCGATCCATTCTTGCTCACGTGATAAAGCACGTTGACGCGCTGCCTCTTCACGGCCTTCTTGAGCCAAACGCTTGGCTTTAGCCCCCAAATAAGCAGAATAGTTCCCCTCATAAGGAATACCTCTCCCGCGATCTAACTCTAAAATCCACCCCGTTACATTATCGAGAAAATAACGATCATGGGTTATCAAAAGCACAGCCCCAGGATATTCACGTAGATGCCTTTCAAGCCAAGCCGTCGTTTCAGCATCTAAATGGTTTGTCGGTTCATCCAAAAGTAATAAATCAGGTTTTGACAAAAGCAATTTACAAAGTGCAACACGCCGCTTCTCACCACCCGAAAGTTTTGTTACATCCCCATCGGCTGGCGGACAACCAAGAGCAGCCATAGCCATTTCCACTTGACTTTCTAAATCCCAAAGATTCTGACTGTCAATAATGTCCTGAAGCTGTGCACTTTCATCAGCCGTTTCCTCGCTATAATTCATCATCAATTCGTTATAACGCTCAAGAATTTCCTGTTTATCTGCAACACCTTCCATCACATTGCCACGCACATCTTTGCTCGCATCAAGCAAAGGTTCTTGTGGTAGATAACCACAGCGTGCTCCTTCAGAAATCCATGCTTCTCCCGTATATTCCTTATCTAGCCCAGCCATAATACGTAAAATAGTTGATTTCCCTGCACCATTCGGCCCCAAAATGCCGATCTTCGCATCTGGATAAAAAGATAAATGAATATTTTCTAGAACTTTTTTATTGCCGTAAGACTTGTTAAGCCCAGCCATATGATAGATAAATTGACGTGCCATAAATTTCTCTTTATATTGTGCATATTGTGCGATATTAAAGATTAGGATTTTGAAAAAAACTGATTTTGCTTTTTGAAACTGTACAGTAAATAGCACTTACATCGTATCAAAAGCTTTTCGCTTTATATTGGTACATTTTTTCTAATCTCACAAGCCCCAGTATGGTCCTAAATGCAAAAAAACATCCCCCAAAAAAGCAAAAAGCAAATCTTTTTAGCTGTACCTGAAACCTGTTATCAAACATTACCTCTCTTTTCCATACCAGATATAACATTGTATTTTTATCGTATTAAACCAACTTATCAATGTAATATGGTACCACAAAGAAAAGCAATTCTCTATGCGCCTTCTTTTTTCGCTTTATGGGCTTTATATTACGCAGCAAAAAATCCTTCTCTTTTTTCATCGATTTTTTGCTACGGAAAGCAATGGACTTCCCCCCTTGCCTTGATATGGCTTAAATTACGTTTACAAAACGATCGCCGCCTTATGGGATCTGACGTCCCAAGCCAAATGATCATGAAAGCTTTGCATCAACACGTAGCAAAAAATGAATACAGTGCACTTCCCATTGGTACGTGGTTACAATTCGTAAAAAACTATAAAACCAATTGTAAAAACTTATCCATCCCCCTCTTTTGGCTTGATAATTATAAAAATAATATCAATATCCAACACATCATTTCAAAACTTCAAGACGACATATAGCTTTTTAAAAATACGGTAAAAGCTCTTCTCGTATAGGAATATATTTATGGAAAAAAAAGCCTTAATCGTCATTGATGTTCAAAATGACTTCTTACTAGGTGGAGCACTTGCCGTACCACAGGGTGATGCTATTTTACCCGCCGTCAATAATCTCATAAATCATTTTGACCACGTTATCTTAACCCAAGACTGGCATCCCAAAAACCATTGCAGCTTTGCTTCCTGTTACCCTGAAAAAAAGCCCTATGATACCATCATTCTTGACTATGGCCCTCAAATACTTTGGCCTGATCATTGCATACAAGGAACACAAGGAGCAGAATTTCATCCATCTCTTAGAGTGGAAAAGGCACAACTTATCCTTAGAAAAGGCTATAATCAAAAAATGGATAGCTATTCTGCTTTTCTTGAAAATGATCAAAAAACACCAACAGGTTTACAAGTTTATCTCAAAGAACATGGTTTTACTAAGCTCATTATGTGTGGCTTAGCAACTGATTTTTGTGTCGGATTTTCTGCTCTTCACGCTATACAATGCGGTTTTAAAGTCAGTGTTTCATTAAATGCCTGCGCTGGTATTGATGTAAACGGATCACTAAACACTATGCTTAAAACGATGAACGAAGCTGGTATAGAACTTTTAATGGTCTCTTAAAATATTCTTCTCTAATCTACCATTATAATATACTGATTTATAAAGGATAAATTATTTTTCACATATTTAAGTAAGAATCCAGAATATCGTAAATTCTCTCATTTCAAACCTGTTTCAAAATCATTCTCTTACACGTTACAAAAAGAATCCAATGTATGAATAAAAATCATTCAAAAAAACAGTAAAAATGCTTCTTACAAACCATTAATGCAAGAACTTGTCATCATATTGCAGGCTGGTAAAAAGTATAGTTCCAGCTTTCTGCCCTATATTTAGGTCAAAAAGTACCCTAGAGATTGTACATTATTCCCTTCATGGGGTAGTATCATGCAATGAACTCAACTTTAAAACAAAAACGCAAATAAACAATAAAATAGTATTTCATTTTGCATGAAAGACCTCTTTCTATTCAAAGATATGCGATAAACCAAAGCGTGAAAAAAGTAAAAATCTCCATTACTTAGACACAACATGTTTATCCAATTGTCGATGCTTAAAACGAATCGAAGAATATAATGCCATTCCAATAATACAGATTCCCACAAGTCCTGTTAAAACTTCAGGAACCGATATAATCGTTTGCAGATACATAATCACTGCAAGAATTAGAATTGCATAAAAAGCACCATGCTCTAAATAACGATAATGCAATAATGTCCCTGATTCAACCAACATAATTGTCATAGAACGAACATAAAATGCACCGATACCAAGACCTATCGCAATAATAAAAAGGTTGTGTGAAAAGGCAAAAGCACCGACTACGCCATCGAAAGAAAAACTAGCATCAAGAACTTCTAAATAAAGAAACGCCCCTACTCCCCCGTGAGCTACTGTTGTTAAAGTCTTTTGAGGAGTATCCAAGAGATGACCCACAACTTCAACACCGATAAAGGTCAAAAGTCCATAAAGGGCTGCCAATAAAAAAGTTATTTTATTTTCTGCGTCAATCTGCCCTGAAACAAATAAGATCAAAATCAAAACAATTGCAATATCAATCCCAACAAGCGCCCCAAACTTTTGAGCAGGTCTCTCTATAACATTAAGCCAATGCACCTCTTTTTCAGAATCAAAAAAATATTTTAAGCCAACCATCATAAGGAAAGTGCCTCCAAAAGCAGCAATCCCCATATGTGCATCGGTTAAAACTTCAGCATATCGATGTGGTTCCCATATCGCTAATTTGACTGCCGCAATTGGATTAATCCCAACAGCAACGACAACCACCAATAATGGAAAAACAATTCGCATCCCAAATACAGCTATCAAAATGCCCCATATAAGAAAACGACGACGCCACAACGGATCCATTCTACTAAGAACACGCGCATTGATAATAGAATTATCAAAAGATAAAGAAATTTCCAAAACTCCTAAAACAAAGCAAATAAAAAAATATTTAAGAAAACCAGTAATACTTTCCGTTTCAAACCAACCAATAATCCCTCCTAAAAAGACACCAATAATCGTGAAAAAAAAAGCAAACCCAAAATAGCGTAATAGGGCCATGATCATTCCTCAAAGTTTATTTCTAATTCATCTAAAGCACACCCAGTACAAATCCAAAGTTTGCATCTCTTTAAAGTTGCATCTATTAATGCAGAGGTGTATAGAATATATATGGTAAAGTTACATGAAAATTCTCTCAAAAAAAGCAAGAGACAAATGTAGCAAACAGGGAATGTTGTTTTGAAGTGAGTATCAATTGTCAATACAATAAGTGAAAGATTGCTTTCTATCCACGAAAATAAAAAAATAAAAAGAAATTAAAGCTATAAATATTGACATTATATCATAGAATATTAATACATAGTGTGCTTTTATTATTTAATGATTTATACCATGATGATTTACCGAGGGAGATAATTCGTGGCACGTCCTGAAACTGAATCAAAAACCATATTTGGAAAGCGTTTACGTTATGTACGTCTTGCTTTAGGCGATCCATCACGTGAGACCTTAGCTAAAAGTTTTAGCATGACAAAAAATTCCATTGCTTTTTATGAGCGTGGAGAGAGAGAACCCAATCTTAGTGTCTTACAAACATACCGCACGTTATATGGTGTCAATATTAATTGGCTTTTAACTGGACAAGGAAAAATGTTTGACACCGAATATACAAAAGGTGATTTTGACTGGAATTATTTTATTAAAAAAATCGAGGGACTGGAAGAAACACTTGCCGATAGTGATCGTAACGAAAAACTAAATCAAGAAAAAATCGACAGTTCTTATGAAAAGTTGCAGCAATATTTGTCAAGACAAGGTTTATCAAATGGCTTTAACCCTAAAACTACAACCTCTCTTATCGATATGAAAGCTAAAATGGCCAATTCTTATACCCTTAGCTTATTCATTGATTTACTCATTCGAAGCGTATCCCAAAAAGAGGCTATAGCTAATCAATAAACGTCTATTTCAAAAGAAAAAACAAGAAATGATTAAACTCTACCAGTATGGAGAAAAGTATTTTTTACTTTATCCGCGCTGGTGGAATTTTGTCTAATTTATAAAATTTGTTTCTGTAACGACAATAACAACGTTTGCATTGTAAATGAAAGTATAGTGTTTTTAAATTAAAAAAAATAATTTTTTAGTATAAAATTCTCATTCATATCTTATTGACAAGAATTTTTTTCTTGTTAAAAGGATAATAGCTCTCATAGAAATTATTTTTAAGGTCAGAAAATTTAAGGGAAATATATTGACGACTTCCTATAGAGACATACATTAGTACTCACAAACGGATTAGTTAAATATTTATCCTGAAAATTATCAGCTATTTTATGAGGTGGAAAGCATGTATTTTGAGGTGTTTCAAGGAGTTCACAATCAATGGTACTGGCGTTTAATCTCAGGAGATGCGCAAAAGATTGCTTTTTCTAGTAAAGGTTATCCAACAAAACAAGATATCCTAATCAATATTGAGCAAATCAAAGAAATTACGCATAAAGCTCTTATTAGAGAGCTCCAGTCATAACGTTTTTTACCATTAAAACAAGCGTTTATTTTATATAATGGTATGTGAGTTACTTTTATGACAAATAAAAAGTAATTGTTTTTCCCTCAAAGGGAAGGAGCTTTTGTGTTATTTCTCACACTCACAAATAACAGTCAAATTCTTTCAGATTATATGTTTATTTTCAGTCATACTCAACTCTCTATAGCATTTATTAAAAAAATCTTTTAAGTCTTGTATTTTCCATAAAAAATAAATGCACATGAAAAGAAGATAAATCATCAATGATGAAATATAATTACTCTACAAGATATTCATATCTTTTACGTTCATATTCCTCTTCTGTATCTAATAATCATAGCTGACTTAGCCATCTCATCTTCATAAAAAGCGAATATCTCTTTCTTCTATTATCATGCAATTTTTTATACCTATTAGCTGAACTATCGTAGCATTTATACCTTATATCTAAAAGGAACATGCAAAATTGTTTCTAGCAATAATATAAAATTTCTGAATTGTATAGACGCGCTTTTTAATAACCAGCATACCTATAAACTGGTTTATCATCATAAACTCTTAATTTTATGACCAACGATGCTCTGTCTTATAAACTTAAATGTTTTCATAAAATCAGAGTAAACTTGAATATTCTCTTCAGATACAATCTCTCCATCAGTACCATTAAAGTTTGTCTCTCTCATCATTCCAATCTTCCTAACACATTTCCAAGCCTTTTAATGCAAAATATGAATATAATCACTCTTTATCATCTTCAGTTTTAAGCATTTTTTGATATTTCTTTTCATTTTTTTCATATTGCTTAATTTGTTTTTTCAGTTTTTCAATTGTTTGGTCGCGTCTTTTAATCACCATACTTTGCTCTCTAATAGCTCTATCTCGTTCTTCAGTCATCTTCATAGAATCTCTTAAAAACTCATGCTTTATTCTTCTAGATTCCTCTTTTAAAACTTTCACTTGACTGCGATAATATAAAGCAAACCGAAATATAACCCCACTGCACAACAAAACAACAACCATTGCTCCCAATAAAATTTCGTTTACACTCATTTGGATCTCCCTTAAATTGTCGCGAAAGTGATCATCTTGACCAATTTGTTTCATCCTCAATCAAAAAAAGAATACAATAAACTGCATGTTCCAAGTGTGAATAATCACTCTCGGCATTCTTATTTTCTCCATTAAAGCATTGATAAATGACGCAAAAAAATCTCTGAAAGCGGCTAAATCTACACGCTTACACCAATTATTTGCGACACACTTATTGACACAAAATACAAAAAATAAGGAACGTAAAATAAAACTGACGATGCCATGCAATCATACAAGCCTTACCCAAATCGTTCCTATCTTCCTTTTTTACGCCATGTGGGATGCGGCTATATATGAAAGTTTTTCATTATTACACAAATCTTCAGTGTCACAAAGCACAGCATTTCTGTAAAATTTTGCCTTCCCAAAAATCTTTACATCACCATAAACTAAAGCATCATTATAACTCGAGCCTTTCTACAATCACGAGTATCACCATAACATTCAATACATTGAGCATTTAAAACTTGATCAAAAAGACAGCATTAACGTAAACATATGCATCTCCACTCATATTCAAATAACGGTAAAGTTCTTATTTTTCATAAACATGCGAACTCTTACGAACAACTACACAACCATATGTTAATGCCTTGTTATCAATAACAATATCATTGTAAATACAGGCTTCATTATAAAACGCAGCATCATAAAAACACATTTATCCCCTAAGGGCATTAATCAAATGTACAATTCTCCCAAACAACCACCTTTGTGACTCAGATTACCTTCCTGTTTAATAAAATACCCAAGATCACTTTTTTGATATTTTCCAATTTTTTTTAACGCATATATACGATCTACCATCTGATAGTGATCTAATTTATTACAATAAAGGAGAAATTAGTATTTTTTGCCTATGAATTTACATTTTTTCTACAGCCATTATCCTGTCTCTTAAGGCTCTAAAGCTTCATTATATTCACACACCACCTCAACGCAGAATTTTTTTACAAATTCTGATGTTGGGGTATATCTTGATTTATAATGCTGCTACGTATACTATCACAGTGAAATCTCATAAACATACGAGTGTGTATCGCCGTTTCTGGTATACACGTTTATTTTTTCACAACCGTGGAACTAAGCAACCATTTTTTATTGATTCGAATCTGAAAGTGTATGGGGACATTTTGTTATTAGTTAAAAACAACTCTATATGCTTCATTAGCGAAGAGCTACACATGGATATTTTCACGCTCCTTGTATCATATATTCTGGATTCGCAACGCAATATTAACGCTATAGCGTAAATATGTAAAGGTCTAAAAATGACAAAGACTGAAAAAGATTGGTTCCAACGCTTAGTTGAATTGATTAAAAGTGACGGACGAACAATGATTGAAATAAGCAGAGCTGCAGGCTGTGGACAAAATTATGTCCAACAAATGATAAATGGAGGAAAGAGGCCTTCAGTAGATAAACTCATGGCTATTTTGAACACACTGGGAAATGCTAGTGCCATATATGTAATAACTGGTTTCAACATCTCCGATGAAGACTTAAAACTCATAACTTTGATTTCGTCTGGAGATAAAAAGAAGATTGAAGCCTTAAATGTTCTGTTGAATGAGCAGAACCTGTAGAATTTTCTACTCTATCCAATATCGCTTGCTTTTGAGACGTCGATAAAGACTCCCATTTCACAATAATATCAGATAAAGTTGTTTCAAATTTTTTATCATTCTTCATAGTCATACTCCATGTAGTCAAACTGTATAACGCTAAAGCGTTTAAATGTATCTCATACCTTAGAAAAAAATATTTGCAATAGGCAGTATGAAAGCAATTGTGTACAAACTTATTTTACAAAATCAGATGAAGTTCTATTAGCCATGTACCATGGTGAAACAACAAGCATCACGTGATCCAGACCTTCTTATGGAAATTGGTATGATCTATCAAAAACGCGAATAATGTTACGCATAACTTATGATTCGGACCAATAAAAACTAATGTAAAAATATCCCTGAAGACACTCCTGAACTCTATATAAGAGAACACGAAAAAGCTTTTTTGAAAAAAATACATCACAATTTTATTCTACATAGCACCATCTATGTTTTTTCAACAATATTGCAAAGCACGAATATAACAATGTTATAGGAATAAATTCTTATAAACAGAGCCACACACTACCTAAAACTCTGTAACACGTTTACAGGTAACCTCCCCTCTAAACGCACTTTATAAATACTAATATAAGTCTTTATCATAAGCAAAAATAATACTATTAAAAAATAAAACGAATCACCACGCATAATCTTTGTACGTAAATTGTATGCAGATTTACAACAAGAGAAAAATTCCCTTATGTAAATGAAGAATTATATTTTCAAAGTGTAACTTTGAAGAAGAAGTGTACTTTTCCAAAAAAATCACCCTCTCTGCCAATAAGTTTTTATAAGAGAGAAAACTCATAACCAAGATAAAACTCTCTACACAATCAATACGAGAAAAATATTAGCAATACAAAAAGGTGCTAGTTTTACCGAAATATTGCCAATCCCTTATGAAAGTAAAATCAAAAAAGACGTCTGCTCTTCAATAATAATTCGGGTTACATGAAAACTCTATAATTTGAGCATTAAGAAAAAAATACATAAAGACAGAAAACGGCATTTTAACGAATTTTCCAATATCATAGAAAGCATTTCTTACAGAATAATACAATGCTTATTACAATAAATCTGGATGATGCAAAGCGATAGAAACAATCGCCCAATTGACTTTTCAAAGAACAATTGATGAAATTCTTTTCAGAGAACACGCCACCGTCATTATGAACAATATTTCTCAAAATCAAATAGAACGCCTCTCTTGGACAAAAGAAAATATCAACAAATGCTATCATCGTTGACCCCATATATGAACACCTATGGATCACATTCTCTTATATACAAGCTTTCATCACAATAATGCTATTCGAACGTCTAAAAGACATTAATATTACTCAGAAAAAAGCAAATTTACACTAAATGTTTTTTGAGCCATTTGTTCTGAACAGATACAATCTTTAAAATTGGTCTTACTGAGATCTGTTTATTTGCAGAACAAGCATAAATAAACTTATCCAATGAAGCTCTTAGCCTTCTATTTTATGACGAACATTATACAGAAAAAGTACGAAACAGTATATGAATTAAGAAAGTAAATAGCGATGCATATCAGTTAATCCAAATGCTACAATGTTGCAAATGAGAGCACTTCTTTGATGAGACTAAAAAAAACATCCCCTCACTTTATGTTAAGCGACTGAGAAAAAGCTGCAACAAATAACGACGAAAGGATTCTAGAACAAATAGGAAAACAACTAAATAAAAAACGAAAAAAGTAGAATCTCAAAACTTTTATATAAGCTATCCATTTTTCTATTGGACATTTCCCTATTGGTGGGCCCGGAGGGACTCGAACCCCCAACCAAGCGGTTATGAGCCGCTGGCTCTAACCAATTGAGCTACAGGCCCCACATAGGTTGTTTCTCTCTAAACTAAAATGCCCTATGATACAAGAGCTGACAAAGATTATAACCCATCTTTTTCTCTTTTCTATTGGTTTTTTTTTCAGTGCCCTAATTTCTTTACAAGAACTCTTAAAAATGAGAGAATAGTTAACTGATAAATATGAAGGAATAGATATGATAGAAAAGAAAATTCAACCACTGAAGTGTTCTCTGGTTAAAACAGTTATATTAGCATTTACACTCTTAGCCACATCATTGACTGTACGTGCTTATGCTGAAGAAAATAAAATGAAAAATGCAACGATTACAGTAACTGCAATCGGAGAAAGTCAAGCCGCACCGGATATGGCAATTATTAATCTAGCCGTTGTTACCTATGACAAAACTGCCCAAAAGGCATTAGCTTCCAATAATCAGTCCATCAATGATATTATAAAAGCCTTTAAAAACAATGGCATCCAAGCAAATGATTTGCAAACATCAGGCTTATCCATTTATCAATCGACCTCTGATAAACACCATGAAAAAAAGAATAATGAAAAACTTTATCATGTTTCAAATTCTTTAACCGTGCGCATTCGTGATCTTACTAATGCTGGTAAAATCTTTGATCAAGCGATGACACTAGGTGTTAATTCAGTTAACGGCATTACTTTTACCAACGCAGATACAAAGCCATTTTATCAAGAAGCACGTAAAAAAGCCATTACTGAAGCCATTGAAAAAGCACAAACGATAGCGCAAGCAGCCGATTTAAAATTAGGAAAAATTATTGAAATCAATGAAAAAGATGATTACTACCACCCAACACCACGCCTCATGAGTAGAGCAGCAGATGCAAGCTACGCAAATACAAATTTTGCAGGTGGCGAATTAAATTATAATGTGAGCGTCACTGTAGTCTTTGCGATCGATTAAGTCCCCAACTGTTGTATAAAAAATCATATTACTGGCCTTCACATAGAAGATCAGTAATGTGATGAAGATAATCTTCCTCAGATAACAATTCGTCTTCGTAGACCTCTATCTGTCCGCGTGCAGAAATACGCGCTGTATGTACCGTCTGACAATCTCCTGATACTAATGGATGCCACCAATGAAGATCTTTTCCCTCATAAATTAATCTATAAGCACAACTTTCTGGAAGCCACCGCGCTGTTTTAACTGTCGTAATGTCTAGCAATATACAATCTGGTACAATTGATTGACGATGGGCATAATTTCGACACCTACAGGTTTCTCCATCTAAAAGGCGACAAGCAATACTGGTTGCATAAAGGTCACCCGTATCATCGTCCTCAACTTTATGGAGACAACAACGGCCACAGCCATCACAAAGGCTCTCCCACTCAGAAATGGAAATCTCTTCTAATTTTTTTACTTTCCAAAAGGGAAGTTCTCCACTCATAAACTCAGACACACCTTTTTTAATTAAGACGATCTATAAAAAATGAAACGTTTAATTTCTATAATTTTATCTATTTCTGTCTCTTAAAAAGATTTAACTCAATGTATACTTTAAATCGTTTTTTAAAATCTATCTGAATAAAAAGAGAATATTCAAAAAATAGCACATATAAATGAACATAATCTATTGAAATATCCCTTTATAAACTGATAAAAAATAAAATACGTCACCTAAAATGATAAAAAAATTCCGCAACGAATACACATTTCTCATCAAAAAGTCCGTATGTTGCAATATAAGTTTATTCTTATTAGATCCCATTCCTTAAGAAATGAGCTTCTACACGCAAAATAATGTTTTATCTTTCATTTTTTTAATGACTACCACACCAGTCTTTGCCCTACATCTGTTATTTTCAGAAAGAGAAATACAAAATTCCAAAGCTAAGAAAAACATTAAACATCGTACACTTTCTAGATTATTCAAATTCTTCCCATATTTTTCAAGAAAGCATGCAAGTACAACGTACCGGACCTCCCCCTTCATTGAGAAGAAAAAGGGATTTATTAAAATGAACACGAATTCCTTTATTTAAGAATCGAGAAAACTGCGCAATTTTCGTGAACGACTAGGATGTTTCAATTTACGAAGTGCCTTTGCTTCAATCTGACGAATACGCTCTCTCGTAACTGAAAATTGTTGTCCTACTTCTTCCAACGTGTGATCCGTATTCATCCCTATTCCAAAACGCATCCGCAAAACACGTTCTTCCCGAGGTGTTAATGAAGCAAGAACGCGTGTTGTCGTATCTCGCAGATTAGCTTGGATAGCCGCATCAATTGGTAATAACGCATTCCTATCCTCAATAAAATCACCCAAATGGGAATCATCTTCATCACCAACAGGCGTTTCGAGTGAAATAGGTTCTTTTGCAATTTTAAGAACTTTTCGTACCTTTTCTAACGGCATAGAAAGCTTGCTAGATAATTCTTCTGGTGTTGGTTCTCGTCCAATTTCATGGAGAATCTGACGTGAAGTACGAACGATTTTATTAATTGTTTCAATCATATGAACAGGGATACGAATTGTGCGCGCCTGATCAGCAATTGAACGTGTAATAGCCTGACGAATCCACCATGTTGCATAAGTTGAAAACTTGTAGCCGCGCCGATATTCAAACTTATCCACAGCCTTCATCAAACCGATATTGCCCTCTTGAATAAGATCAAGAAACTGTAAACCACGATTAGTGTATTTTTTTGCAATTGAAATGACAAGACGCAAATTAGATTCTACCATCTCTTTTTTCGCAATGGTTGATTCGCGTTCACCTTTCTGCACCTGCATAACAATCCGACGAAATTCACCAATCGAAATAGCCGTTTCTTGCGCAAGATTTTGTATCTCACTTCGCAGTTTTTGGATTTCTTTTGCTTCACGCACCGAAAACTCTTTCCAACCAGGTGTAGGCAAAGCAGCAATATAATTCATCCAATCTGCGTCCAATTCACGTCCTTGGTATTCTTTTAAAAAATCCTCATGGCCAATGCCATAGCTATTGGCAATCCGTTTCAGCTTACCTTCATTATGAATCAATCTCTTATTGATGTCATAAAGCTGTTCAACCAAAGCTTCGATACGATTTTGGTTCAAAGAAAGAGATTTTACTGCTTGAATCAACTCACCCTTTAATTGAATATATTTCTTCTTCTGAGAAGATGTAAGGGCCCCCTCTTTACGCTCTGCCAAACTGCTTTCAACATGCTGATCTTGTAATTTTCGTAATTTCACATAGGTTTGAGCAATAAAATCCAATGTTTCCATAACTTGAGGACAAAGTTCATTTTCCATTGCAGCAAGTGATAAGTTAACATCATCATCGTCTTCATCATCATCTTCTTCAATATTTCTCTCTCCCGCGCTCTCCCCCATATTACGCATACCAGAAGACATTTTTTCTTCTTCTATCTTATTAACTTCACTTCGCTCAATAACAGGAGCCTGCTTTGCTTCTGGACCAGCATAAGTCGTTTCAAGATCAATAATTTCACGCAGAAGAATACGCTGTTCTTTTAACTCGTCACGCCAGATAATAAGAGCCTGAAAAGTCAAAGGACTCTCACAAAGTCCCGCAATCATTGTCTCACGCCCTGCTTCAATACGCTTAGCAATGGCAATTTCGCCTTCCCGCGAAAGAAGCTCAACAGCTCCCATCTCACGCAAATACATACGCACCGGATCATCCGTACGATCTGTTACTTCGCGCTTATTTGTTGTCGTTGCAATTGCGTGGCTAGAGGCTTCTACTAAATCACCACCCTCAACCGTAACCTCTTCTTCATAATTTTCAGACTCAACTTCATCCTCATCATCCACAACATTAACCCCCATCTCAGAGAACATCGCCAAGATATCTTCAATTTGTTCGGATGTAACCTCGTCAGAAGGAAGAACTGCATTGAGTTCATCCATTGTTACGTAGCCATTTTTTTTGGCAAGTTTAATCATTTTCTTGATGGCATCATCAGAAAAATCAAGAAGAGGACCATCCAAACTCGCTTGGCTTGTTACTTCTGCATTATCTTTCTGTTTAACCTTTGTTGCCATACCATAACTCCACTCGATCACTTCACAGTTTCCATGTAACCATAGCTTCCATGTGACCAGTTTTTTTGTTCTCACTAAAATCTACCAATAGTTTCTCATATATACTTCCTTTTAAGAGATTACTATTGGAAAGAATACATTTTGTATACACCTCGACATCCAGACAAACTTGACATCCAGATAAAAACGCGGGAAAACTCCAGAAGTCTCCCCGACACCTCTCAGCCCTTCTGAGATAATCTCTGCACCCTATCGTAAGAACCAATTTCCCGCTTTTCCTAAAATTTACCCGCTTTTCCTAAAATTTAATTATTATCTTTATGAATATGTCACTCCACATAAACTTCCTCATCTAAAATTTAAGTGACTGATTCGCATTAAAAAAGCGAATCATTTTATCGTATCTTGTGTATTCCCGTCTATTTTTTCATCCAACCAACTTCCAAACCCTTCAATTAACGCTTCTGTTGCCTGCATCTGCTCCAGCTCATTTTTTACCTCACGAAGCAGATCAAAAACCTCACTCTTAGGATTTTCTACAAGTTGCTCTTCAATATCCTGTAACCTCTTATGTAGGTGGTGTTCTTGAAGATGCAAGTAGACAGCTTGTTTTAATATAGCCCGTGCATCTTCTATAGGTGCTCCACCAAGGATAACACGCATACCAATATTTTGCACAAGATGTTTCATACGCTCTAACAGAGCCTTTTGCCCTCTTTTTTCTAAGAACGCAACCATCGTCTCTTTGTCATGAAGTTGTTGATTCCCAAGAATTTCTAACATAGCTTGATGGAAAATTATCAATTGAGTATTTTTTAATTCTAACTCAGAAAGAATTTCAAAATTTTCATACCACAACTCAGGATAGTAAGCTAAAGTGAGTAAAATCACTGCTTCACGCAAAGGAATAGATTGCGAAGAATTTCGTACTATTTCAGAATTTGCTAATAGAGAAAAGGATTGATCTTTAAAGATCCTATTTGGTGAAGATTGATCATATCGCCCTCCCCCCCTTTTTTTCGAAAAAGAGGGACGAAAAAAATCAAAAAGGCGTTTTTTTATATCTTGCAAATAATAACGACGGACATCTTCATCCTTAATCGTAAAGATTTGTTGTTTTAGTTGTTTTTCGAGTGCTGCTCGTGTCTCTGGAGTTTCAAAATGCTTTCCATAGGTAGCTCGCCACCATAAAAGTTCACTCAAAGGAATTGCTTTTTGCAAAAAAGAAGAAAAAAGTTGTGCTCCACCAGCACAAACAATTTCATCAGGATCTTTCCCTTGTGGCAACAAAACAAAGCGTACACAAACCCCAACCTTTAAAAGAGGCAACACACGATCAGCAACACGGAAAGCAGCTTTTAAACCAGCATCATCACCATCAAAACACAAAATGGGCTCCTTTCCCATCTGCCATAAAAGCTCAATTTGCGCTTCCGTTAATGCTGTCCCTAAGGGCGCTACGACTCCTTCAAAACCAGCTTTAGTCAATGCAATGACATCCATATACCCCTCAACAACAAGGAGTGAATGAATTTTTTCATCGCCAACAAAGCGACTATTTTTGCGAGCCGCTGCCGCGTTATAAAGTATATTTCCTTTATGAAACAACGCTGTTTCAGGGCTGTTGAGATATTTTGCTCGTGTCTCTTTCTCTAATGCACGCCCTCCGAAAGCCACCACACGTCCGCGTAAATCTTCGATAGGAAACATAATGCGATTTCTAAATCGGTCATAAGAATCCGCGCTCTCTTCATGCACTGTGAGAAGTCCACATTCTTCCATTTGCTTTATTGAAATGCCCCGTGCACTCAAAGCTTCTTTCAAAGCTGTACGCCTTACCGGCGCAAAACCAATGCGGAAGCGCTCTACAAGCTCTGGTGTAACGCCACGTGCATCTAGATAACGACGTGCTTGCGTACCTCCTTTATCGCGTAAATTATATTGAAAAAAATCTGTAGCAATTTTCATCACATCATAAAGATCAGCTTTTTCCAGTTGACGTTTATGACTTTGTGAATCCAAAATGGGGAGTTTCATTCCCGCAAAATCAGCCAAACGCTCTACACTTTCTGAAAAGTGCAATCCATCAAGCTCACACAAAAAGGTAAAAATATCTCCACTTACACCACAACCAAAACAATAATAACGCCCTTTATGATCCTCACAATGAAAACTTGGCGTTTTTTCACCATGAAATGGACAACAACACCAAAAGTCTCCCCGTGAAGGCTTACTCTTTCGAGGATCAAAATCCACCCGTTGACCAATCACTGTTGAAATTGGGAGTCTCGTACGTAGTTCATTAAGGAAATCAGGCGGGAAACGCATTATCTCTCACAGAGTTTAAAAATTCTTTTTTGCATATTTAACGACTTTAGAGCATAATTCCAATACTTCCTCTTAAGCAGTTGTAAAATTTTAAACTCTCAACTGCATATATTTTTAGAAATGGAGAATAAAAAGTGATCGAATTTATTGTTCAATATCCGTGGTTAGAGGCTATTTCTTGGCTTGTTATTCTTACTATAGCTGCCCTTTTAGTGAACTTTCTAGGACGAAAATTACTCATTCACGGAGCAAAAAAACTCTCTTCTTTTCTCCCAAAAAATACAACGATCGATATTAATAATGCTATTCAATACATGGCGAATATCACTTCAGCTTTTATTCTTTCAATTGGTGTTAATTTTATACCAACATTGCCCGATGCATTTAGCACTGTCATCGGTAATGTTGCCAACGCCTTCATTATCTTTTTTGTTGTCCTGACAATTTCTTCCTGTCTCAATATCATTAACATCCTTTACGAACAACGACCAACAGCACGACTAAAACCAATAAAAGGTTATATTCAAATTGCTAAAATTGCACTTTTTGCTGTTGCAACAATTTTAATGGTCGCTACATTGATTGACCGCTCCCCTCTTATTCTCTTCTCCGGTCTTGGTGCAATGGCCGCGGTTCTCATGTTAATTTTTCAAGATACGCTTCTTTCTCTCGTTGCCGGTATTCAAATTTCATCCACTGATATGGTTCGCGTTGGTGATTGGATTGAAATTCCCAATCTCGGTGCCGATGGTGATGTTATTGAAATTGCCCTGCATACTGTTAAAGTTCAAAATTTCGACAACACCATCACCTCAGTTCCTATCCGTAAACTTGTGACAGACCCTTTTAAAAATTGGCGTGGAATGCAAGAATCGGGTGGCAGACGCATCAAACGCTCCCTTTTTATTGATCAATCAAGTATCCATTTTCTCACAGAAGAAGAACAAAAATATCTTTCCAGATTTAATTTATTAGAAAATTATTTCACGCAAAAAATAGCAGAAATTGATCAATGGAACGCCCAATTAGATAAAAATCATGATGTCTTAGCCAATACGCGCCGTTTAACCAATATTGGAACTTTTCGTGCTTATGTTTTTTCTTATCTACAACAGCATCTAAACGTCAACCCTAATATGACCTTTATGGCACGGCAATTACCTCCTACAGAAAATGGTTTACCCTTGGAAATTTATTGCTTTACGAACACCACCGTTTGGATAGACTATGAACAAATTCAAGGTGATATTTTTGATCACCTTTATTCCATTCTGCCCTGTTTTGGTCTAAAGGTTTTTCAAAACCCAAGCGGTTATGATTTTAATCAAGTACTAAAAGCAAAAACGAAATAAAAACAATAAACTTCAATTTTGAGGAAAACATCTTCTCAACAACAGAGAAAGAATAAAGTATCATGAATGGTTCATTGGTACTCCTTCATCTTGCCGGCGCTATTTCTTTACTTCTCTGGGCCACACGCATGGTGCGCACAGGAATTGAACGCGCCTATGGTGACAGGCTTAAATATAAAATGTACCACGTCATTTCAAAACCATTGTTTGCTGTAAGTTTTGGGCTTTTTACAGCAATGATTTTACAAAGCTCTACAGCAATAACGCTCCTCGTTGGTTCTTTCGTTGAATCTGGTTTTGTCTCTGGAGTAGCGGGACTTATGGCTGTACGTGGAGGAGAATTAGGATCAGCAATCGTTGTAAAAATTCTCACCTATGACCTTACTCTTGTTGTGCCCCTTTGTCTTTTAATTGGCACTTGTATCTTCATGACAACAGAAAAACGTGAATGGCGTCAAATAGGACGTATTGTCATCGGTATTGGTCTTTTGATTTTATCTTTAGAGATGATAAGTACAGCGACAGAACCTTTACGTGAAAGCGAAATTTTGCCTAGCATCATTCGTTATCTTTCAACCGATCCTGTTTCCACTTTTTTGTTGGCTGCTGGCTTAACCTACCTCTTACATTCATCCATTGCAGGAATTATTTTGCTGGTCAATTTTGCCAATTACGATCTTATTCATACGCAACTCTGTGTTGTCATGGTTCTTGGTGTCAACTTTGGCTCTTCTCTTATAGCACCACTTTTAACGCGCAACGCCCCTCCTAATACCCGCCTCGTTCCCTTAGGAAATTTACTCATGCGTGGGGCAGGGTCAATCCTTGTACTTATCTTATTTCTCTCCTTTCACCCTCCCATCACATGGCTTGGCAATAACGCCCCTACTCAAGTGATCAACGCCCACATTATTTTTAATGTTTTCATTCTCCTTGCTGGAATACCGCTTTCAAAATGGGTTTTAAAATTAACCTCTCAAATTGTTCATATAAGTGCAAAAAAAACGCAACCCGATAAAACACTCAATTTATCGGATCAAACAGCTCTTGATGACAGTGTTCTTGAACACCCCTCTCTCGCTCTCTCGAATGTCATGCGTGAAGTCATTCATATTTGTGATCTTGTAGACATCATGCTAGAAAAAATCATGGGACTTTATGAAAATCCTGATCCCAATATTATTCGTGAACTCAACCAACTCAACACCATATTGGACAAAAAACATACCGCCATCAAACTTTATCTTGCACGATTAGCGGGACAAAAATTATCTGATGAAGAAGCTCTTCAAACGCAAGAACTTCTAAGCGCCTGTATAAAATTAGACCAAGCAGGCGATATCATTATTCATAATATGCTGATGCTGGTTAAAAAGAAACAACAAAAAGGTTTACAGTTCAGCAGCGAGGGCTGGAGTGATCTTCTTCGTTTCCACGCCATTGTACTAGCCAACGCCCATATAGCATTTAACGTTCTCGTCTCACGTGATACACATACTGCACACCTATTGGTACAAAAAAAAGATCAACTACGAAACTTAGAAAAAGAGATGAGTTTAAAACATTTTAAACGTCTGCGTGAAGGGGATCTCAAAAATGTAGAATCGTCCAGTCTTCATCTCGACACTGTCCGCGACCTCAAACAAATCAACTCTCTTTTGACCTCAATGATCTACCCCATTTTAGAAGAACAGGGACTTCTTCAAAGTTCTCGCCTACGCAACCCTGCTGAAGAACAAACAGAAAAACCTTAAACTTTTCAAATAACTTGAATAAGAAACACATCACATCGATTGTTCAATTTTGAATAAGGTCAAGCTATTTATTTAATCAAAATATTTTATTATTTGACAATTTAAATGAGCTTTCTTCATCGTAAATTTCTTTCATTTAAAATCTATTCATGATGAATTACTCAAAGTCATTTGCTTGCACATTACAAACAAAGCAGCATGTAAAATAGAACTCTTGAAGAAAGACGTAAAAATGCCTAACCACCCCAAAGCCAAGACTGTTAAACACATAAAGAGAAAGTCAAGAGTATAATGGTTTCAACCTAAACTCGCCTTGTAAAAAGAAAATTGCCCCACAGTAGCAGCAAAAACAGAAATGCTCTATAAGGAATGCAAAACCCCACAAAAATGCAACGTTTATATCAAGATTGGTAGAGGCTCAACCTATACAAGCATTCTATAACGTGTCAACAAAACAGTTTTAATTTCATTTCAACCATCATTGATATCAATTGTCAAACTCCAAACTTTTAAATATCCATTTTACTTATTGCTTTAACCACAATTGTTTTTTTACTTAAGAGAGAGGTTAAAAAAGCATATAAATAAAGTTTATGACTTCTTAAAATACTTTCACTAATATTTTCTTCTTTTATTCATATTTATCAATTAAGTAATTTATTTATACATTGAAATATATTATATAGTTATACTTATTAAGTATTATTGTGATATAAATGTGGAATATTATTTTAATATAAAGGAAAGTAATAAATAAGATCTCTAACAGAAATATCCTTTCCACTGGATAAAAAAGGGATAAATCTTGATTTTTACAAAGTTTACTCTAGTTACAATTTAAATTCAGGCAAAGGAGGGTATCATGGAAAATGCAAACATCGGTTGGATTGCAGCTATTATTATCGGCGGGATTGCAGGTTGGGCTGCACAGTATATTATGAAAAGCCAAACAGGGATATTATTAAATATTATCTTAGGGATTATTGGCGCTGCGCTAGCAAGCTTTCTTTTTAGTCTTTTAGGTGTAAGTTTTGCTGGTTGGGTTGGCTATCTTATTTCAGGTTTTATAGGAGCCTGTATTCTTATATGGATAGGACAAAAAATTCGATCATAGAACGTTTGTTTTTTACACCTTTTGGAATTCAATAAAAAACTGGGAAACAACTAGCAAAGTTTGAAATATTTCCTGTAACTCGTTGTTACCACTTTTGATATGATGGTGAGATGCTTAAACTGCGATTTTGGGCATACACTATCACCGTATTTTAAAACGAAATGCAGTAAAGACCTTTATAACGCACCATTTCATACCTATATAAACTTACACATATCAGGAGAGATATGTTGCGTTATTTTAACGAAATACGAACTTATTTTTGTACCAAGTGTGCAAATCCAGCTCATCTCACTGTAGTAACAATCCATAAGGTTACAAAATCACTAACGATGATTAAAGTTCCACTGCATAACACTTAATGCCTATACGCCCCATCAACATTACTCTTTTTACCAAAAAACTCGAAGAACTCTTTTGCATTCGTAAGAAATAAAGAGAGAAGGTAAGCACAACGTGATAAAGAAAATTCCGTATTGTATTGTGTGAAAGCGCCTTGGACAAAACATAATACCTTATTTTTCTTGTTTAATGAAAATGATCCTATAATATATATTTCCCGCATATCTTCTTTTAAAGATCTTTGCTTTCGACTTTCCCTTTGATATCTTCCTGTTAAAATCTTGCTGCTTTTATACTCCTTGTATTACAATAGAGCTATCTATTTAGTTCACCCAACGCAACATGTGGAATAAGACTTTAAATGTGGAGTAAAATGATGTCTGATCTTGAAGATTCCATCTTACCACCTCTAAAGTGGCTCTCTGATCAAAATCCTCCAATACCAGAAAACATTCGCGATTGGCTCATGGAATCGGGCTCAATGACGCTTCGATTAAAGAAATATTGTACCTTCCTCCAAGTTCAACCACAACGCGAATGTTTTATTACGCGAGATAAATTAACAGACGAAGCAGCGCATCTCCCCGAAAGTGCGCGTTATTGGCTGCGTGAAATCATATTGATGGGAGATAATAAACCTTGGCTCCTTGGACGCACTGTCATTCCACAAGAAACCCTCCTACACAATCAAGCCTTGATGCATTTGGGAACTGTACCTCTAGGACATTATTTATTTAACAATGACAAATTAACGCGCGATTACATTCATATTGGTCAACAAGGTGCGCTATGGGCACGCCGTTCCCGTTTGCGGTTAACGGGTAAGCCATTGTTGCTAACTGAACTATTTTTAACGGATTCACCACTGTATCCCCACAAATAAAGGTTACTCATTTATTCTGCATAATTTATAGATTTTATATAGCTTATAAGGGATTTAATCAGAAAAAAGAATTTCAAAATCATCTCAAAACACAGTACAAACAAAGAATTCTTTTCAAAATATCTTTTTATTTCATCAACTCAGCTAAAAAATGTCTCCCATAGAAAAAACGTTTTAAAGTTCTGATTTTCTTATCATTAAAACCAGCGCTTGAATTAAGAAGATACATACTATATTGATAAAACCATCTACGTTTAAATTTTTTGCTGAATAATCACCCCTCTAAAAATACAGCAACGCTTTATCAAACAAATGCTTTGCAACAGCAAAAAGACAACAACACACTCCTCCAAAATTGGAAATCTGTATCAATTAGCTAATCATTTTATTTTAAAATTTTTAACAGTGCAGACAATAGATCTTTTTTAAAAAGTAGAAACTCTATAATTTTTTTGTTTTGTTA
Organism: Bartonella sp. CM120XJJH; assembly: GCF_042194715.1. Classification (NCBI taxonomy): domain Bacteria; kingdom Pseudomonadati; phylum Pseudomonadota; class Alphaproteobacteria; order Hyphomicrobiales; family Bartonellaceae; genus Bartonella; species Bartonella sp. CM120XJJH. Next base: position 83,143 of record NZ_JBHINE010000007.1, read on the forward strand.
ATGATCTAACAGCTTTGAAGAACAGAAAAATATAATACATAAAAGATGTTTTATTACTCTATGAGTTCCAAAAAGATTCGTTTATTTCAAAAAATTACTTTTTTATAATAGTATGTATGTACAAGATAAATGACATTTATCAACATCCTACTGTCTTACAAAGGCGACGTACAATAAAAAATATTTTCCACTCCCCTTGAATTAATAAGATCTATTGCAATTTCTTACGAAGACTATTGCACACTTTAGAAAAATTCATTTGCCCCGCATATCGTTCTTTAAGCCATACTATCACCTTACCGATATCACGTAATTTTTCAGCCTTTGTTTGTGCCAAAGCTTCACAAAGAACCTTTTCTACTTCCATCTCCTTAAGTTGATAGGGAAGAAACTCACGAATAACTTCTATTTCTGCTTGTCCTCTCTCTGCCAATTCCAAGCAACCCGACTCTTTATAGACTCGTATCAATTCTTCACGCTGTCGAAGCATTTTAGTGAAAACAGATTGTATCTGCTGATCATCCACTTCTAGCTTCCCTTCATCATAATAAAGAATATCACGATCCCTCACTGCAGCATTCATTAAACGAAGTGTAGCAAGACGCGCACTATCTTGCGCTTTCAAAGCAGCCCGAAGAGCCCCATCAATCTGGTTACGCAACATAAATTTATCCAATTTTGTTCAAGAAGAAAATGCCTTTTAACCAATCTTTATCCATCTTGCAATGGAGAATAAAAAATAATTAAGGACTCGATCTTCGAAAAACTAAAACAAGACTTTACCTCTTCATGGAATATACTTATACTGCCTATTTCAAGCGAAACGTTACCAGAATAATATACACAGCATCTGTTAAAGATATGGTTTTTGTGTAAAGTTGATCATTATACCTTTCAGAGAATAAATTGTGGATACATACTATGATACAAACGACTTCACCTAGCCACCCTTGGACGATCAAAAAACCTACAGCCCTTTTAGTCTTAGCTGATGGAACCATTATTGAAGGCAAAGGAGCAGGTGCTACAGGCATTGCTGAAGCTGAAGTGTGCTTTAACACCGCCATCACAGGCTATGAAGAAATCCTCACAGACCCGTCATACACACAACAAATCGTTAATTTTACTTTTCCTCATATAGGAAATGTAGGGGCAAATAGTGAAGATATTGAAGCTCTCACTCCTCTCAATTGTCATGGTGCTGTTGGCGCTATTTTCAAGGCAGACATTACAAATCCCTCAAATTATCGTGCCAATGAAAATCTTCATCAATGGCTTAAAACGCGTAAAATTATTGCACTTTGTGGTATTGATACACGTGCGCTCACAATTCTTATTCGTGAAAAAGGTGCGCAAAATGCTGTCATTGCACATGATTCTAATGGAAATTTTGATATTCCTTCTTTAAAGAAACGTGCGCAAAAATGGCACGGTCTCATCAATCTTGACCTTACGAAAGACGTGACATCCCAAACATCAATGCAATGGGATGAAAAACCATGGAGTTGGAATAAAGGATATGGTACAAACAATGTGCACAATCTTCATATCATTGCAATTGACTATGGTATTAAACGCAATATTCTTCGCCTTATGGCAACACAAAAAGCACGCATTACTGTTGTGCCTGCCCACACAACTGCAAAAGAAATTCTAGCAATGAACCCTGATGGCGTTTTTCTTTCTAATGGACCAGGAGACCCCGCAGCTACCGCTCAATATGCCATTCCAATAATCAAAACATTAATTGATCATAATTTACCAATTTTTGGAATATGTCTTGGTCATCAACTTCTCGCTCTTACGGTTGGTGCAAAAACCGTGAAAATGCACCAAGGACATCATGGTGCCAACCACCCAGTTAAAGACCTTAACAGTGGAAAAGTTGAGATTGTATCGATGAATCACGGTTTTGCTGTAGATGCAACCACTTTACCCCAACATGTTCAAGAAACACATATTTCTCTCTTTGATGGTTCAAACTGTGGTATCCGAATCATTGGAAAACCAGTTTTTTCTGTTCAATATCACCCTGAAGCTTCTCCTGGACCACAAGATAGCCACTATCTCTTTCAGCATTTCTGTGATCTCATTATGAATTATAAAAAAATATCTTAAAATAAAATGTCCCCCCTTCTAGCTTCTCTCCTTTAAATTATATCATCTTCCTACGCAAAAACTATATTATTTTTATACACACAACTTATTGAATAAGTGTTATTATTTATCATTTTGCAACTAAAATGAGAGAACTGAATAGCTTAAATTTTCTCATTCCTCTCCTCTTAAGGTCGTATCCATCAACATCATTGGCTTCTCCCTCCAAGCAAGATAAGTGTGTCGATAAAAACCATTTTTAAAAAGAGTAAAGTGTCTAACCTTCAAATAAGTATTGGATTCACAATACAATTCTAAGCATTCTATTTTGCATGAAAAGCATAATTCCTATTAAAGAATAAAAAAATTAAAGTGTGAGACAATGCAACAAATCTCTACTTTTTAAAAGATATTGCTTTAGATGGTTTTGAAAGGTGTAAAGCCGAATAAAAAAGTGATGTCAAAACAGGAAACGGCTTTTCAATTTTACAACTTTATATTCTTCCAAAATGAGGTTTTCTTTCGATTCCAGAAGTGATGCAAACAAATATACGCAATATTTTACTTCCAATTTGCCATATAAAATTTGGAATTGTTCATACAGTACTGATACATCTAACGCAGATACGTTTTAATCTTTGTTTTCAATATGCTGCTGCATTAGCACTGGATATTAATTTGCAAGCAATAGAACAAATACGGACTCTACTATACAAACAATATCACAAAATAAAAAAATTATTTGCACTAAATGAGAAGAATATATCGATATTTTATACAACACTTTGTGAAACAAATATCACAAAAAACTTTCTGCCTATAAAATGATACATTTTGTTTATCTTGTGCATTCTCTAGCAAAATAGTATGTACCAGCCCCTTTCAACAAACTAACGTACCCGCAAGGCAAAAATAACTGTTGCAACGACAAGAAGAAAAAAGCCTCCAACAAAAGGAGCACCCGAAAAATAAAACAGTGCATTTTTATCTGTAAAACATTCAAAAAGAAACACATAAAAAACAGAACCAAATGTTAAACTTAACGAAATAACAGATGTCATCGCTCCTTGCAGTTCTCCTTGTACATTTGTCGGTACCTGCGCTGAAGCAATAGCACGTATAGGTGCATGAACAAGATATTCAAGCATTGTACACGCACAAACCATATAAACCATCCACCCCTGCGTCGCGAATGTATAGCCCAACATAGCAACAGAAGCAAACAAAAGCCCCACTATAACAATATGCCAATCACTCCATCGTTTAGAAAAATAAGGCAAAATGAGAGCGACTACAATAAATTGGCCTATCCCAAAAACACTATAGGAGAGCCCAATCGAAAAAGAACTCCAATCATAGCGTTCTTTTGCAATGAAAGCCCAAATGCTTAACCATACAGATTCCGCAAACCAATAAAGAAAAAAGACCAATAACACCCAAAGAACCATCGGGTATTGTTTCAGATGCCAAAAAGCACCTAAGGGGTTTGCCCGCTTAATATCAAAAAAGCGCCTATTCCATAGAGAAAGAGTTTCTGGAAGCATACGCCAAGCAAAAATAAAATTAATGAGTGAAAAACCAGCAGCAAAATAAAACGGTATACGCGGACCAAACTGACCTAAAAAACCACCAATAAACGATCCTAAAATAAACCCCAATGCGGATGCAACGCCTAACAGACCAAAATTACGTGTACGGGTTTTATCATCGGATATGTCCGCAAGATAAGCTGTACAAGTTGCAAAACTAGCACCACTTATCCCTGACAAAAGACGCCCGATAAATAACATAGAATAGCTCCATGCTATAGCACATATCAGATTATCAAGAGCAAAGCAGATAATAGAGACAAGCAAAATAGGACGACGACCATAACGATCAGAAAGATTGCCAATAACAGGAGCAAACAAAAACTGCATCACTGAATAAGCTGCAAGTAATTTTCCTCTTTCTACAAAAGCTGTACTGACATCTTTTCCAGTTAATTGAGAAAAATATTCAGGCAAAACAGGACAAATAATTGCAATGCCAAGAATATCTAACAATAAAGTGATGAACACTAAAGTGAGCCCACGCTGAACAAATTTCGGATTGAGCATTTGGTCTTGCATAACATACACACTATTTTACGCATACAATTACTCCCCCGCTCTCTTTTAACTCCCTTTTCCTTTTAAAAGTATTCTATACCGTATACTTTTCACATATAAAATAATAACAAAGTAAAAATTTAAGTAAGAGTCAAGATAAAACTATAAAATTACGTTTTAATTTGTATATCTTTAATTGGTATATCATTGTCAAAGCATAAAAAATATTTTTCGCATTATACGAACAAAATATTTATGTGACAAACTCATGAACAAAATTTCATGAAACACAGAGTATTTTCAATAGTTTTAGAGACATTATGATGAATTTTATCAGACATCATTTCCCCCTCTCATACCACCGTTTTCAGGAATCTCAATTCCATTGGATACGTTAGATATCCTATAGCAATTGAAACCTTTTAAAAGATAAGCTCTTAAAAAAATAAGTATATTATAGAGAAAAATTCTTTAATTCTATAATTTTAGAAAATATTCATATCGCTTGCAATTTGTGTAACCTTAAAAATCATGATTTTATCTTTATATTCATTGGTACTCCTAATGATTATATGCTACCATTAAATTTAACGATGATCATGATCAGCATTTAAAAAAATAGCACTTTTAGAAATAGTTCGTCATGAATTTTTAATTCAAAAATGGTGTATAAAATGCGAAAAATATCCCTATTAATTTTCATTTTAATGTTGGTAACAGGATGTGATGTTCAGGATTCTGATTCACAAGAGAGTGTTTTAGAAAATAAAATAGAAACAGAACAAACAACCAACGTAAACTTAGATCTCTATACTCTAAATAAATTAAATGCTCTTCTCAAAAAACGTTCAGAGACAAATTATCAGGAAAAAGGGGCACTAATTGATTTTCTTTCTGAATCTTTTTTAGGGACACCTTACCAAGCAAATATGTTACATGGCTCAGAAAATACACCAGAAAAACTGATTATCGATTTTAGAGGCTTAGATTGCTTTACTTATCTAGATTATGTTGAAGCATTGCGCAAATCAACATCCCAAACAGAATTCATAAATAACGTCATAAAAACGCGTTATATTAACGGTAATGTTGATTTTTTAAATCGGAAACATTTTTTTACGGACTGGACTTATAGAGAATATAAACTCGCCACTGATATTACCGCTGAAATAAGTCCCCATGCGGTAAAAATAGAAAAATATCTCAACAAAAAAGCTGATGGTGGAAGCTATCTACCTGGGTTGCCAGTTGTGAAACGCACGATAACGTATATTCCAAGTAACTTTATTAATGAGGAGGTTATAGGTCGTTTACAATCTGGTGATTTCATTGGTATTTATACGAAACTTGCTGGATTGGACGTAACACACGTGGGCTTCTTTATCATGACAGATAAAGGGCCAATGTTAAGAAATGCTTCTTCACGAAAAGAAAACGAAAAAGTCGTTGATTCTCCTTTTATGGATTATGTTTCAAAAACACCAGGAATCATTGTTTTAAGAGCTCTTTAATAACATCATAGCGATATGAAATATCTTCTCTATTCTTAAAATAGATACTGTAGTTATTCAGGTAAATATCTAACTTCGTTCAAGCTATACGGCTACAATATATTTGTTTACAGTTTTAAGAGAAAAAAGTCGTTTTGATCTAACTTTTGTTTATAGGTATGAAAAAATCACTTTTGGAGAAATCACGGATTTGTAATCACTTTTACTGGTTAAACGATAAAGACAGGCAAAACTCTACTATAGTATCACGCGTTCCTTTCATATTCTTAACCAAGAATTATCTATAGATTACCATTAATCTGATCTTTACGAATATAGCACAAAAGACATAGACAAACGTTTGTAAAAATAAGTAAAAGCAATGCCAGATATGTTTGGTTGTTGTCTCATAAAGTATTTTATAAAACTTCGATCTATCTCTCTAATTTATTGCGTATAAATTTTTGACTTTATAGCATTGTTTTCCTTATAAAGTTTTTGCTTTTTCTTGTGTCTATAAATTTAAATAGCCCTGATATAGCAGCATTTTTATGATTAGGATGCACCAATACTGTATGCGTTATTGTAAATTTTTTGATGCCAGATTGAAATAAAAATATGAAAGCATCAATTGAAAAACAGTTTTTATCTTTAGTGTCATTCTTTAGTTCAGCTTTGCGCTTTTCTAAAGCAATAACAATAATATCCTTTAAAGAGTAGAGATATGAGCATTATTTTTTGTTTTTTCATTCTTTAATGAGTCCCCTATCCTTCATGCAATAAAGAACACTTAAAACAGAACACATTGTATCGATAAAACAACACATTTGTTAGCAACAATAATGATGAGTAATCTATGATCACAAACTTTAAAATTCTATTCATAACTTTTATATAAAATTTATAATTAAATCTCATTAAACTTATTACGAAAGCTTCATTCCTCTTCGCCCTAAGAAACGAAACATCTACTCCCGACAATCCGTAAACAATTCGTTCTCTTAAGTAAATTTAAGCTACTAACCATTTCAAGAGATTTACTTACACAAGAATACACCGGCAAGCTCTATTTTGAATATTTACTCAATACTCTAAAAAGACTTAATAGATCAAATTTTATATGCCTTATCTCACCCCACCTTAAATGACAGTGTTTTAACGAAATAGAATAAATCTTGCCTTAAATACTCTGTTTAACCTTTTATACTTGATTGATGCAAAAATTAAATCAAAGAAAGAGCATCATTGTATTTTCGGGAAGTATGAATCGCCCCATCATAAAAAATAGTTCCCATAACAGGACAGGCAATTTGAAAAAAATCTTTTTATATAAAAGGGATCACCGTTGTACCGGGAGGCAATTTTGCCTCATCTTCAGGCTCGACATGAATAGAAATACGCACATTATCAAATTCTTTTTGAAGAACACCTTCGATTTTATCACAAATTTTATGTGCTTCTCCTACCTGCATTACAGCAGGCACAACCAAATGAAACTCTATAAAAGTAACCCTCCCAGCAACACGCGTCCGTAAATCATGGACCTCAAGTGCACCCGATGCATTTGCAGAAATCAGCTCCCGAATCCGCATGCTTTCATTCAATTCAACGCCAACGTCCATTAATCCCTGAACAGCATTTCTAATCACCTTCCAGCCCTGTAAGAGAATATTAACAGCAACGATTATCGCTAAAATTGGATCTAAAGCTCCCCATCCCCCGATAAAACCAGCAATCAGACCAACTAAAATTGCAAGCGAAGTAAAAACATCCGTTATAAAATGCACTCCATCCGCTTTAAGAGCCGGTGAGCGATGATGTTTTCCCTGCCAAATAAGAACCATTCCCCACATACAATTTATGACGGTTGCAATAAGATGAATAACAAGCCATATTCCAGGCTTCTGCAATAATTGAACGGTAGAAAGAGCTGTCCATGCTTCTCTTAAAATAACAATTGCCGCAATAATAATGAGTACCCCTTCAAGAATTGCGGAAAAATATTCTGCTTTATGATGCCCAAAGGGATGATCATGATCCGCTGGCTTCATACTCACTTTAACAGCCCACCATGCTGCCAATGACGCAAGAATATTAACGATTGATTCCAATGCATCAGAATAAAGTGCAACCGAACCTGTGATGTGATATGCCCAATATTTCAAAGCAAAAACAATACACGCAATAAAAATAGAGTATAAAGTTAAGCTTTGTATATTGATTTTTACATCCATGAACCTCATCCTTTTCTTCACGAAATAAGGGACTAATATTTTAAACCATAGAATGATACTTTTGACATACCGACAATATTTCCCCAATATTACAGAATCTTCATCATACAATAAACGCCTCAGCTCACCATTATTATCGTAAAAACTGCTCAGTTACACGAACAGCACTAATAAATAAAGAAGAGAGAAAATAATAAAAAAAAGAGCTTTTCCAAGGATAATCAAACACAACACCTTCATTATTAATCGTTTTCTGAATAACTTAAAGTCATTTCACTTCTCATAAACGAAAAACTTATTTTTGCTCATGATCATGCGTTATTTTTCGGTCTTATGATGTGCATTACAACCAATCTTAAGCCATCTTCGCACCTTAGAAAAATATCTTAGCACTCTACTGTAACTTTACAGGTCAACAGAATTTTTAAATATGATTTACTAAAAAATTGAGATATAAAAAAGAAGAACAATGATACCCTCAAAAAAAGAATCTGGGCATTGGGGACCCAGATTCTTTTCCCTTAGAAATTAAGGGCATACAGAACTTGGGAAATAGCGGGGACCCAAGACACTGCACCCGATACGAGAAAAAATATATGATTCCGTATCAGTATTTTTATACTATACCTATGGTTGTGCATTGTCAACACAAATTCTACCATAAGTTTTAAAATAATGTTTTTTTCTCTCTTTTTTACAATAAAATAAATTCTAACATCTGGAAATCATAAGAAAAAAGCACTAAAAATCTCTCATGCATTTGAATATCATAACAATCAATGAAACAGATGATCCACGCCTAAAAGCCTATCATAATATCCGTGAAAAAGATCTTGTTGGACGGCAACATCAATTTATTGCTGAAGGCAAAGTAACATTGTCCGCATTACTGCACTCGAAAGATTTTTCTGCCATCTCACTACTCATCGTAGCAAACCGTCTCTCCGGACTTCTAACGCTTTTAGAAAAAACACAGCCTCTATGTCCCATTTATTGCGTTCCACAAAAAGTTATGGATAATATCACCGGCTTCCATGTTCATCGTGGTGTTCTGGGTATTGGTAAACGCAAAACACTGCCATCCTTACAAAGTTTTTTACAATATCTTCCAGAAAAAGCTTTGATTCTTGTTTTATGTGGTATCTCGAATCACGATAATATGGGATCAATTTTTCGTAATGCAGCAGCCTTTGCCAGTAATGGCATTATTGTCGACAAAACCTCATGCGATCCACTTTATCGCAAATCAATACGAGTTTCTGCCGGCGCTGCTTTAAAAGTACCTTATACGCAAGACGCTGATATAAATGACATTATAACTGCTCTAAACGATAAAAACTTTCATCTTTATGCACTCTCCCCTTCTGCTTCACACACTCTCAAGCAAGCCAACAAAACTAAAAGAATAGCACTTATTTTTGGAACAGAAGGCGATGGCTTACCACCCCATATACTACAACAATCAAAAACCTTACGTATTCCCATGACTGACGGTTTTGACAGCCTTAATGTTGCCACAGCCTCAGGTATTGCACTTGCCCATTTTACCAACTTTGACCACTAAAGATGATGACACTTTAAGTTGTAAAACATAGCCGATGCTGTATGTTATCTACCAGTCTCCAATAATATTGCCGTTCCCTAGCATTTGAAAGTATTGATAAAAAACATTTTTTTATAAATGCTTTCTACACCCTAACCCCACTTATGATGTGCAGAAGACATAATGTTGATGAATTCAATCATAAAACAAACTTACAATGAGAAAATCTTCCGAAAGTCTCTCATTCAAGTTTAAGAGTACAAAATATTATTACAAATCAATTTACTATGTTTTATGAAGCTGTTGTTTTTAGTTCAGAGGAAACAGAATCTTTTGTTTCGAGATTGCATAAAACGCGCTTCAACATCATTTCAGTATCGGCCGCACGTTCTGAATGTGTTACAAATCCTCCCCCAAGAATACGCGCCTCATGACCATTTTCATCATAAAGAACGCAAGCTTGCCCTGGTGCCACACCATTTTCACATTCCAATAAATCAACGGAAAAAACACCTTCTTTATAATGTAAGCGCGCAAGGTGAGGAGGACGCGTTGAACGCACCTTTACAGCCACCTCAATACCTTGAGAAGGGAAATTATCTAACGACTCATCACCAAGCCAATTCACATCACGTAAAAAAAGCTTATGCGTTTCTAACATTTCACGCGGTCCAACAATAACACGTGCATTTTCCACATCGAGATAAACCACATAAAGCGCTTCACCCGTTGACACCCCAATACCACGACGTTGACCAACCGTATAATTAACAATTCCCGAATGTTTACCTAAAATCTTTCCATCAATATGGACAATAACACCAGGATTAGCTGCTTCTGGACGCAGTTTTGCGATAACATCTGAATATTTTCCTTGTGGAACAAAACAAATATCCTGACTATCATGCTTATTGGCAACCACAAAGCCCATTTCTGCTGCCATTTCACGAACGCGGGCTTTTGGAAGGTCACCAAGTGGAAAACGCAAATAATCAATCTGTTCTTGTGTCGTTGCAAAGAGGAAATAACTCTGATCACGATCATTATCGAGAGGACGAAAGAGTGCTCGATGCGCTCCATGGGAACGCGAACGAATATAATGTCCCGTAGCCAAAGCATCTGCCCCCAATTCGCGTGCTGTTGCTAATAAATCAGCAAACTTAACCGTTTGATTACATGCAATACATGGTACTGGTGTCTCTCCATGAGCATAGCTCTCTGCAAAAGGATCAATAACAGCTTCGCGAAAGCGCTTTTCATAATCAAGAACATAATGCGGTATTCCTAATGTTTCTGCAACGCGGCGTGCATCCTCAATATCTTGTCCTGCACAACACGCCCCCACCCGATGCGTTGCCGCCCCATGATCATAAAGCTGCAACGTAATGCCAATAACATTATACCCTTCCTTTTTCAAAAGACCTGCAACAACCGATGAATCAACGCCCCCTGACATTGCAACAACAATGCGAGAATCCTTAGGTTGTCCTGGTAAATCAAGACTGTTTAAAAACATATATTTATTCTCTATTTAATGCTCTGTTTAATGGCTACCCATATGTTAATATTCTGATGCGCGCTCTTCAGCACTTTTACACGACAGGTTGTCTTTATATTATTTTTTTATCCTTTCCACAACCATAGGCATTACTCTCTTAAAAGATGCTGCAAACAAAAAAAGAATGATAGAAATAAGGCATAATAGCAATCGTTTGGGAGAAATCCTTTTAGAAAACCTTTTTTGCTCTTTTGAAAAATCCGGTAAAATATTGCAAGAATCTCTTCTACACACCTCAACTTGAGCTTCTTTTTACATGCTCAAGCACTTTATTAATTTTTTCTTTCAGCGCTTTTAGCTCTTTTTTAAATTTCATGCTCTATAAACGAATCAAATCCTTGACTCAAGGTAGAGGATACGAATGAGCAATTTGATAAAAACACAAATGAAATATGTTATTGGGCCAGATGGAAGTCCGCTTACAATTGCCGACCTACCGCCGCAAACAACACGGCGCTGGGTGATTCGTCGCAAAGCTGAAGTTGTTGCGGCTGTCAGAGGTGGATTGTTAAGTCTTGACGAAGCGTGCCAACGTTATACTTTGACTGTAGAAGAATTTCTTTCATGGCAAAGTTTGATCGATGAACACGGTTTAGCGGGATTACGAACGACCAAGATTCAAAACTACAGGCATTAAGTTGCCATTGATTACGATTTGATAACATAAAGCAATTTATAAAACAGCCAAACTAGATAAAAGTTTGGCTGTTTTATACCATATCCAAAAGATAAATCTGAAAGAATGGATTTTTAATAATTGCTTTGATCATTCAGCCATTAAATTAGCCAACCATTGAATTAGATTGAATCAAAATATTCTCATCATCCGCAGCAATCTTCTTTTCTCGTGCTTCCAAAAGCTGTGCACGTTGCAGCTCTGTATTAGCTTCATGGAGAGCAATTTCAGCGTTTGTTTTTTGAAGCTGTAAATCACGAATCGAATTGATCAGGTTATCACGTCTTTGCCGCGCTGCACGCGCAAAAGCAGAATAAGCAAAATGGTGAACATCATTATTTCCAGATTTACGTTCTTCATTAGTAATCTGCGCTTCCAGCTCTAACACCATTCGTTCAAATTCTGCGATCATCATCTCAAGCTGTGCAATTTCACGGCGCTTTCCACGCACTTGAAACATCCTCAATCGCACCATATTTTCTCGTGGCTTCATACTCACTACTCCTTGATTGCGCCAACTCAAAACTCGTATTCACACCCATTAAATATCTTCTAGTTATATATCTATCCGACAAAAACAGTCTATTAACTTGAAATTATAATAATTTTTGCCTTTCTTTAAAGCATCTGACAAGACAATCTGCTTTAAAGAGCAATAACTATTTCTTTACTTTTCCACCCCATTATAAAATGAAGAGGTTTAAAGCTCAGTAAACAAACACTGAAATTGTAAAAAAGTAATTTATAATGCTCTTTTACAATTTTTTTAAGTTAAAGTTTATAGAGAAAGCCCTTCTTTTTTTATTATGTTAAAAAATAAGCGATTTTTTTAAAATAATTTTGTAGCCTCTTTCAAAAATAAAAATATTTTGTTAACCACTATCATGGATAGTGGGGAATTTAGTAGTGATTGTTACGCGTACTACTGAAATGTTCATAAACACTTTGTTGTAAGTGTTTGATTTAATGAATTGTTTTTATAACAGTGGTTTTGCTAACTGATATAAAATAGAAATGCTCCTTATGATTCGTGAAGGAGCAAAGTGAGGGATCTAAAATGCGCGTATTATTAATTGAAGATGATAGAGCAGTTACTCAGAGCATTGAGTTGATGTTAAAGTCGGCTAACTTTAATGTTTATATCACTGATCTGGGTGAAGAAGGTATCGATTTAGGAAAACTCTATGATTATGATATCATTTTGCTTGATCTGAATTTGCCCGATATGTCAGGGTATGATGTCTTGCGGACTCTAAGGTTGGCAAAAATAAAAACTCCTGTCCTGATCCTTTCTGGTATGAATGCCATTGAAGACAAGGTACGTGGTTTTGGCTTTGGAGCAGATGACTATATGACGAAGCCTTTTCATAAGGATGAGCTCATTGCGCGTATCCATGCAGTTGTTCGTCGTTCTAAAGGACATGCACAATCGGTTATTGTTACCGGTGATCTTACCGTTAACCTTGACGCAAAAACCGTCGAAGTTGCAGGGCGCCCCGTTCATTTAACCGGTAAAGAGTACCAAATGCTAGAGCTTCTCTCTTTACGCAAAGGTACCACTCTTACCAAGGAAATGTTTCTCAATCATCTCTATGGTGGAATGGATGAACCAGAACTAAAGATTATCGATGTTTTTATCTGTAAATTGCGGAAAAAATTGGAAGCAGTCTCTTCTAATGTAAATTACATTGATACAGTTTGGGGACGTGGTTACGTATTACGTGATCCAGTTGAAGAGAACGTACGAAAAACCGCTTAAGCAGTGAACATGCACATTGTAAAATCTCGGAGTGTAGCGGGCCGAGATTTTTTCTCGAGGATCTTTTCTCTATTAAAAATAGAAAACTCGCACACCAAAAATCTCATATAGAAAGCGCTTAAAGCTTAAGAAGTAAGCACACCAAATTTACACATATAATCCTATCGCTCATAAGTTCAACTGAAGCCACTTTTCCCAACACGGCTTAAGCGCTTCTCTCTTATTCAAAGCTTTTTTACACTTTCTAAAACAATACAACGATCACTTTCATCAATATTTATTTTCATCTCTGTCATCTGAGCAAGTAACATTGTGTAATAAAATTGAATGACATGTGCATCAATAAGCCCTTCTTGAACTTCTCCACGAAATAACGCAAGAAAATGAGGGGGTATCCGGAGAGTTCTACCGAAAACCTCAAATCGAAAAGAACGTTTATTTTCTTCTTGCAAAATCATAACAACAATTTCACCACCACGAGAAACTGTTGCGTTTGCAATCAATAATAAATTAAGCAAAAGTTTAACTTCATCTTTTTCTAACAATAAAGAAGAAGATTGCCATTTTAAAGTTGCTTTTTCTTCTTTCATATATTGTTGAGCAACCTGCTCTGCAGCCCGTGTATCTATTTGTCCTCCACTTGCACCAGAAAAACCAAAAGCCAATCGCGCAAATTGTAGACGTGCAGTAGCACTCGCAACGGATAAACGCACCAATTGCAAAGCATCTTCTTCAGCTCCTCCTTCATCATAAAGCTCCATTGCATTTTGAATAGCCCCCACAGGTGAAATCAAATCATGGCAAATACGACTACAAAGCAAAGCAGCAAGATCCATAGGCTTCAAAGAAACATCTAACGTCATAATGATTGAAAACTCCTAGATTCAAAAAACAAACTTTATTTTAAAGAAAAACTCTTAACATCTGATGCATAATAGGAAAAATTAACGATCATGCTAAAAAAATCAGAAATAAATTCAAGAATTTAAATAACCTTATATCTTATTTTTCATTTGAATAGAATGAAAATTCTAATATTATCTTTTTGTTTATCACTAATAAAAGGAGAAAACTCCATGGCTCTCTCTCTGCTCAAATACTGGTACAAAAATATTATATCTTTAATCTTCCTTTTATTCATCACCATAAACACTGCACATGCTCAACTAAAACCAATAGAGCAAAACGAACCCCATTATTCACTCCAAGAAATTATTGATTCTGGTCATATTTTTTTTGGAAAAACAGCCAGTGGTCTGGCTGTTGCTATTCAAAATATTTTTTCAAAATACGGTTATCCCAATGCCTATATTTTAGGAGAAGAAGCTTCTGGTGCCTTTTTTGCTGGATTAACCTATGGCGAAGGAAGGATTTTTACCAAAAGCTATGGTCAACATAAAGTTTTTTGGCAAGGCCCCTCAGTAGGATGGGATTTTGGCGGCCAAGGCTCCCGTTTAATGATCTTAGTTTACAATCTTAATGGCATAAATAATTTATGGAGACGCTATGGTGGTATTTCAGGTTCGGCCTATTTAATTGCAGGTGTTGGTTTTCATGTCCTCAAATACCATAATACCTTGTTAATCCCAATACGTACAGGAGTCGGCGCACGCCTTGGTATCAATGTAGGGTATTTAAAATTAACACCTAGACCGACATGGAATCCATTTTAAACGTATTCTTATTTGAAAAGGGGCATTATGCTTATTCAATCATTTCTTTTTTTTATACTTGGAGTTGCTTTCACTTCCTGGTTACTGGTCCTTTTATCTCCTTTTATTTGGCGTAAAGCCGTTCATTTTGCGTATAAAGATGTTTGTGCGCAAATGCCATTATCACTCGCGGAAATAGAAGCAAATCACGATTTTCTTCGTGCACAACATGCTGTAGAATTAGCAAACAACCAACAAAAGTACGAATTTTTGCAAAAAAAATACGCCCAACAAAAAATACAACTGAGCCAAGTAACAGAACAATTTTATCGGCTATGCCTCCCCACACAAGACGCTCTCACCAAAGAAGCGATAGCAATCAAACAAAATATCGCCACAATACACACTTTCAAAGGAAAGAAAAATGATGCGTGAAAAAATCGCACACTATCAGCAACGTTTACAAAAAATCCAAACTTATGAGCTTAACACGACCGCTAACCACCAATTGCTGGAAGAACTCCGTGAAGAAACAAAAGAACTCGCAGCAACATTAGCAGCTCAAATAGCGCTACAAGAGGGGAATACATCACCCATCAACACATTGATTCAAAAATCCAAAAGCAAAAATGACCTAGCATCACGTATTCGCAAAAAAATAACTCTTCTCTCCAAAAGCCCCCTTAAATAGGTTATCTTTTAAAACACCTTAAATGAAGAGTAAAATCAACAAAGGTTCACGGTAACTTTCATAACCCAAATCCTTTTTATTAAACGCGACTTTCTTGCTAAGCTAAAGGACAAGGTTTCCTAACCCATACAGTTCTATTAAAAAACATCTTCTTGTCAAGCAGATTCACTTTCTAATCATATCACCGCTCTAAAGGACAACATTTCATAGCTCTTAGAAAGTAAATAATACCAAAAACATTGATTACACACTCTAACAAAAAATACCTTCTAAAATGGGTCACCAATAGAGCTTTGACCATAATTTTAAGGATAAAACACGCTCTCAAGAGTGATAAAAATCTCTTATTTTTTGGATAATCATATCCTGATCCGTTTGTGTCAAGTAAGGATGCATTGGTAAACTTAAAACACACTCTCCTAAAGACTCTGAAACAGAAAGGGAATCTTTTACATAAGGGAAGTGTTTATAAGCTGGCTGTTGGTGTAAAGGAGTTTTATAATAAATCATTGTAGGGATAGAATTTTTTTGTAAGAAATCTTTTAATTTATCACGTTCTTTTACCTTAATCGTATATTGTGCATAAGCAGAACGAATATTTTCTCCTATTTCTGGAACTGTAACAATATCTCTTAAGCCATTGTAATAGCGTTGAGCAATTTCTACACGCTTTTCCATTTCATCTTCAAAGATCGCAAACTTTTCTAGTAAAATTGCAGCCTGAATACTATCTAGGCGCGAATTCATACCAATACGTACATTGTCATATTGCGTTTCACCTTTACCATGAAACAAAATAGAGCGTAAAAGTTTTGCAAAATGATCATCATTAGTCATCATAGCACCTCCATCGCCATAACACCCTAATGGTTTTGCAGGATAAAAACTTGTAGCAGCCACATCACCAAAAGCACCGCACATAGTATTACCGCTTCTTCCGCCCATAGATTGAGCAGCATCTTCAATTACAAAAAGATTTTCTTTTGCTGCCACTTGAGCAATTTGCACATAGTCAGCAGCAAGCCCAAATAAATCAACGGCAATAATAGCCTTTGGCTTTAGACGTCCCTCTTTTTTTACCATTTCGATAGCGTGAGAAAGTTTTTCAACATCAATATTGAATGTATCAGGTAAAACATCAACAAAAACAGGCTCAGCCCCCACCAAAGCAACCACTTCAGCCGTTGCTGAAAATGTAAAACTAGGACAAAACACAGCATCCCCTGGACCAATATTTTTAGCCATAAGAGGCATCTTCAAAGCATCTGTTCCATTAGCACATGCAATCACATGTTTAACGCCCAGATATTCTGCCAATTTCTCTTCAAACTCTGTTACTTTTGGCCCCAAAATATACTTCCCACTAGCGACCACATGCGCAATTGCAGAATTAATTTTATCTTCAATACGCGCACGCTGCGCCCCAAGGTCGATGAATTGCATATTAACTCCATTGATCATCACAAGAATGCAAAAGCGCTACCTATCTCTTTTATCTATCATAATTGACACCAGCAGCTGTTAAAATCCGTAAAACCGTAATAGCATCATCACCATTTGTACGAGGTGATTGACGCGTTTCAATACAATGAAGAAAGTGACGTAATTCGCAAGTAAGCGGTAAGTCTTCACAAACATCAATATAATTCAGCTCATCCATGCTAAAAGCCCACTCTTGATTTTCTTTCCAAACGGCAAAATGGTGCATTGCCAATTTACGACTCCACGGTTCCATATCATCAAAAACGAGCATAGCCTTTGTCCCCACAACAGTTAAACGCCTCTCACGATAAGAACTCAAGCGTGAAGTAAAAAGATGACTACGCACACCATTTGGAAAAGTCATATGAATATGAGAAAAATCAGAAATCTGATTAACGACAGCAGCCCCCTCACCGCGAATTTCGGAAGGTTCACATCCTGTCAACGCCAAAATCATTGAGAGATCATGAGGGGCAAGATCCCATAAAGCATCACTGTGTGTATGAAATTTTCCAAAGCCTAATCTATGGGAATAAATATATCGCACATCTCCCACTTCTCCGTTTTTCACCAATTCACACATTTTTTCAAAAGCTGGATGAAAACGTAAAATATGGCCCACCATAAAAACTCGCCCATAAGCCTCAGCCTCCTGAACTTGGCGTTTAGCATCAGAAACATTCAAGGCTATTGGTTTTTCCACCAAAACATCTTTACCATTTTTAACAGCACAGAGCACATTTTGCGTATGCAATTGTGGCGGCAACGCTAATACTAGCGCATCAATATCTCGACGAGTAAAAAGATCATCTGGTGTAACAACCTCTACACCATACATCGTTGCAAAACTAGCAGCACGATCATTATCAATATCAGAAACCGCTGCTAAAGCCCCGAGAGAGTGAAGTGTCCGTATATGATTTTCACCCCAATGACCGCATCCTAAAACCGCTACACGTGGCACCATTTTCATGCCTTACCTTACTTTATCATATGAAAATTACACTTTTACATATCGAGGATAATATAGAATGACAAGAGAAAAGCTTAAAAACGATGCTTGACATCTTACTATTCTACCCCTTATATCCGCAAAAGATGTAATTATTTACAATTGTGATTGCTTATTTTGGCGGAGTAGCTCAGTAGGTTAGAGCAGAGGAATCATAATCCTTGTGTCGGGGGTTCAAATCCCTCCTCCGCTACCATTACTTTTTTGTTGTTGTAGCTTGCCAGCGGGTTTTGTATATTTTGCCACTAGGTTTTGTAGCAATTTATTTTTTTTCAAAGAGTTTTAAA
>NZ_JBHINE010000070.1:0-1184 GCF_042194715.1 Bartonella sp. CM120XJJH
TCTTGTGTTGAATTGGTCAAACCCCAAAAGTTATTTTCCATAAACTTCTGATAGCCCGCGACCAAAAGTTCTGAGATAGCAGAATCCGCTTGGGGGAACACAACAAAATAAAGCGGTGCATTTTTATTCTCCGCATGTTGCTCAGCATAAACAGCGGCTTCCTCTGGTGGAGTAAAGATGCCATTAAAGGACACATGCACCTTGCCATCAGCACCTTCTTGCAAATGTTCCTTTTCCTCATCCGTTAAATAATGAAACTTAGGGATAGGTTGTCCACGAGCGTCTGTGATATACTGTCCATTTTCATTTATTTCATAGATTATATTACCCTTTTCATCACGGTCGACCACGGCAATGGGGTGCTCTTTGATAAACATAGTTTTATAGGAATCATCGCTGTATTTAAACCCTTCTTCTAAGAGTTGGGTTGCCATTTCACGGTTTTCATGGACGATTTGTTCCAACTTGCCTACATCGAGCTGTTGTACACCCTTATGGGCGGTGGCAGTATCACGATTAAGGGAGGCGATTGCTTGGTCCACATCTTGCCCTGTCAATGCCTTCTGCCCTGCTTCATCTGTCAAGACGATGGTGCCATCGCTAATGGCAGATTTGGTATATCCTTCCTCTGAATCTTGAGCTTTTGAATGATCTAAGACATTTTTAGCAATGTTTTTCCCAACACCATATTTGCCTTGATACATCGGACCACCGGCAGAAATGCTTAAACCTTGGCTGCTGGTTTGCGCATGCGCACTGTTGCTGATATCACTGGTGCTGATGCTTCCTGTGGTTAGGCTGTTTTTGTTCGCCGAGGCTGTGCTGGCAATGATGCCTCCGGTTAGGGTCGTTTTATCTTTAACGTTGATCTTAAAGCCGCCATCACCCGCTTTGATGCCTGATTGCTCCACAACACTATGATAATCGCTAGAGGATTTATCCTTGTTCAAGGAAATATTGGTTGAGGCTGTACCCTCCTTTCCTCGGCTATTATAACCAATGGCAACAGAGTCTTGCTTGCTGGAACTTTGTCCCGTATCACTGCGGCTGGTAACGGAGAAATCACCCCCTACTTCCATTTCTACTTGATTTCCAGAAACCACGGCACCTGCCAATGTGGTGTTTGCCCCACTCGTGGTATGAACAGTGCCGGTGCCTATAATATGGCTGTTTTTGTGATGCAC
>NZ_JBHINE010000071.1:0-1142 GCF_042194715.1 Bartonella sp. CM120XJJH
TTCACAAATTGCACGACCACAACACACTCACCAGCATCAGTGGTTTTATCTCGTGTTGCATAAAGGGTCATTTCTTTATCCTCTGGAGTAAAAACCTTTTGGTCTGTTGGTGTAAAATCTTGCGTATTTTGGGCTTTGATATCTTTTTCGCCAAACTCATTACCGCCATAGGTGCTGCCAATCTTCAATTTCGTCTCAGAAAACGCTGTCTTCACAAACGCTTTAATTGAAGTGATCAAAGCACCACGAGGCAAAATCCCGATTTTTCGTGTAAGACGCTTCTCTTTATGCGATATGTTCAAGCGAAAAAAACTCACTTGTTGCGTAACCAAGTTTCTCCCTTGTAGGGGCTGTGGTAATCCTTCTGCCATGTTTTATTTCCTTTCCCGATTTAAGAAGGCTTTTCACCGGTACAAGTTGAAACAACAACTGTTCCAAAATCTTGCGCATGTTGTCCTCTTCCAGGCATTTGGAAACGCGTTTTCTTCATCCCTAGGATTGTTTTCGCTGCAACCCCATAGACCCGTTGATAATCATCAAGCTCTTCAACCAATTTATAGCGCGTATCTTGATTTTCTGCTCCAAAGGCAAGCATCGCACTTTGTGCACCCAGTAAAACAGCACGTCGGACATTTTCTTCAACACTACCATCGGATTTTACACCATGCGTCACATGTTCCGATTCACGTAAAATCACACCGTTATACATGCCTAATGAACCATCAAAGATCGGATTCTTCGCACGCGAACCTGAATAAGCCGCCTTTTGTATATCAAGCCACTGACCAGTCTCTGTATTGGTACGCAATTGCATAACTTGTATGGGATGAAGATACATCACGTAAACATTGGAACCACCAACACGTACTGGTCTGATTTTGGGGTTAGCCAACTTTGCAACTTTAACAGCTTCATCAATCAGCTTAAGACTAAAACCGTGTTTTGCCAGCTCTTTTACGTCTTCATCTTTCGTTTTGGCTTCTGGTCGTACAATGCGCTTACTACTTGGTGCCAATGGTGCATTAAAACCATAATACAATTCATCAAGTTCAATCTCACGCCCTTCAAATTTCATTGTAGGTGCTGTGTACCCACACACTTGCGTGAAAAACATCAAACTTAAACGGTCCGCATACCAATCA
>NZ_JBHINE010000072.1:0-1122 GCF_042194715.1 Bartonella sp. CM120XJJH
TAGGCATCCCTTTTTTTTCATGGTTAAAAATTTTCATAGCAAGCTCACGTCTTTTCCTTTTGATAAGTGATTGTTCAGCGTTACGTAAATGCGCTACCATTTCCATCTTTATAAATTCATTTTGGATCATGGCTAACGAACCATCGATATGTGCTTGAAGATCTGCAGTATCTTTCAGGTTTTCTTTTTTTTGAATTTCATCTAATAGCTCTTTAAGGTATTTAAAACGATTTTCTACGTTTTCAAAAGTTTCTAAACTTACAGCTTTATCTTGTATCGATGCAAATTGTAAACGCTCCGAAATAGCTTTACCCATTTGATCAAAAGACCCAGAAATTTTGTTTTCTTCCTCTAATACCTTTTGATATGATTCCTTTGAAAGCTTATCACTCTTATAGAGCGATTTCGGCTCTTTGAGAAAAAAACTAGAAAAGTCTATTTTTTTAGATCCAGTTTTCTGATTCTTTGTTATAGCTTGGTGGGCTTTTTCTGTTTGTGAAAGTTGTTCTTTTTCCAACACAAGCTGTTTTTTTAAGAGCTCTATAATTTCTCCTTTTTTTAAAAGCTGAAGGATTTCCGAATATTCTGCTGATAGAGCAGGTTGTGGCGGTGAAGCAGGTTGTGGCGGTGGAGCAGATGATTGCAATTTTGAACATTTTTCTAGGATTCCAGAGCTGTCTTTTCCATACATTCTCTTTTCAAATTCTGCAGCTGCCACTGCTAGAACATTGCATGCAGCTAATGGATCTGTGTCTACATGTGTTTTAGAAAAATCCAATGCATGTGCCAAATTGATCATTCCTAAAAGGGTGATCGTTCCTGTTATAATAAATCGCTTTTTCATATATTTGCTCGCTTGATTTCGGCAGGGATTGTTTTATTAATAGGCACACGGTTTCTATCATTTGGCTGTTTTAGCTTTGGTGCTAATGCACAAGCCGATAAAAGGTTTGCCATCAAAATTACAAGAATGACCGACTTCATTTTAATACGACTCTTTTTACTGTTATATGCATCCTGATATTTATTTTCATTATTATAATTTTGACACTAAAGTAAAGTGTATAGTTTGCGATAATTTATCTTTTCCTAATTTCATGTTTTAATTTATGAAAATAGCTC
>NZ_JBHINE010000073.1:0-1110 GCF_042194715.1 Bartonella sp. CM120XJJH
AACTGTTTTAGCTTCCTCAGAAATTCCCTTGGCATTATTGGCTGTACTGGACGCTGTATCCGCCGTGGCTTTCGAAGCAGTTGCTTCTCTCAACGCTTGTTCTGAAATCTTTTGCGCCTCTGTAGATGCCGTCGTCGCTTTTTCTGCTAAGCCTTTAACTTCTTCAGAAAGATTCTTGACTTCATTGACTGAGGTTAGCGCATTGGTAGAGGAATCTTTGGCTTCTGTTGCTAGCTGCTTGGCTTCTTCACAAATCCTCTTACTTGTCTGTGCGATTCTCTCAGCTTCCTCTGTTTTCTTCTGAACGGATTCTGCTAAACTTTTACTTACTTCTTCGCCTTCACGAACCGCTTGTCTATCGGCTTGCAATGCCTGCTCTGCTGTTACCTTCGCTTCATTGGCTATTCTAGAGGCTTCTGATGCTTCTTGTTGCGCTTGCTCCGCTTTTGCCGTTGCACTATCTGCTGTACTTTTCGCTTCCTCCGCTATTCCCTTCGCTTCAGATGCCCTTTGCGAAGCTTGTTCCACACCTGTTTTCGCCGCTTCTGCAACTTTTTCAACTGACGCAACAGATGCTTTAACTTCATCACAAGCACCCTTTGATTGTTCTGAAAGAGCCTTTGCCTCTTCTGATCTGCTTACCGCTGTCTCTGATTGTGACTTGGCATCTTTCGACGCTGTCAATGCATCAGCGGCTGTCTAGTTGGCTTTATCTGCCTTCATACTTGCTTGTGTCGCTACCGTTCTAACTTCATGACACGTTGCTACCGCTGTTGCTGCTACTTGCGTCGTCTCTGTTGCTGTTTGTGAAGCTTCTCTTGCTGTTTGTTCTGCACGCGTTGCAATGGTCTTCGATTCATCGGCTAACCTCTTGGCTTCGGTCGATAAATTAACAGCATTCTCACTGCTCTGTTTGACCTCTTCAAAACTTTGCAATGCCGTAGCCAATGAACCTTTCGTACCACTTATTTCCCCTGTAGCTCTATCAAATCCTGCCTTCGCATCTTCTGCCATTTGCTTGGCGGCTTCAGAGGCACTCTTGGCTTCTTCGGCTAAGCCCTTGGCTGTATCCGCTGTATCTTTTGCAAGATTAGCGGTTGTCGTTACTGC
>NZ_JBHINE010000074.1:0-1097 GCF_042194715.1 Bartonella sp. CM120XJJH
ATGGTTTTGATGATCACACCGGTTAAAACAGGGTGTTCATTTGCCCATGCCATAAGAACATTGATAAAATTGCCAACTGTTTCCATCAAACTGTTGAGGGGGGGCAGAAGCACTTCACCAATGGTAATGCCCAAAGCCACAATGCGGTTTTGCAAAAGTTCAAATTGTCGCATGGCGCCGGTTGCTTGTTTGTCTGCTTCTTGTTCGACAGAGCCTTTAAAGACTTTTGGGTCTTTCACATAATTTAAAGCTTGCCCCAACAATTCGGGATTGCCTACCAATTTAGCAAAATCGCCCGTGAAGTCCCGTCCAGCAATAGCAATCAGCGAGCGCATGCCCTGTTCTGATTTTGCTAAAACATCAAAAAAGCGCACCAAGGTGCCGGTGGCATCTTTGTCCAGATCTTGCATAAATTTTTCGCGAGAAAGCCCGATATTGGCAAAAGCATCTTCAATATGTTTACCCCCTGCCTGTATGCGCGCACTCATCGCATTAAAACCACGCGCGGCACTCTCAGGAACAATCCCAGCAGAAATCATTGCCGTACCAAAAGCCGCGGTTTCCCGTGCGGTGAGCTTAAACATGGTTGCCGCACCGGTGGCACGATTGGTAAAGTCAGAGACTTCACTTGCCTTGGCGGCCATGTGGTTAGAGAGATGATTGATAGCATCGCCTAAATCTTCAATCCCTGCCTGATTAAGCTTAAAGACATTGCGCAATTTGGCAAAGCGCTCCCCAATCTGATCTCCCGTCATATCAAAAGCAACAGCTGCTTTGGCGGCATAAATACTAAAAGCCTCGAGATCTTGTTCACCAATCCCTGCTTGGCTGGCACTGGTCATCAATTCCAAGACTTCACGCGCCGCCAGCGGAATCTTGGTGGAGGTTTCAAGCGCAAAACGGCGCAATTCCTTTAAGCGATCAAGGGGGGCATCCAGAACCTTTTCCAAGCCTTTCATCGATTGGTCAAATTGCATGGCTTTATAGAGGGGTGCAATTAAGGTTGCCGTTTGGGCAAGCGCACCCACCATGCGCCCCCGCGCTTGGTTGAAAGCATTTTCCGCATTCCTTGTCGCATCCTCAAGATGCTCAGGGTC
>NZ_JBHINE010000075.1:0-689 GCF_042194715.1 Bartonella sp. CM120XJJH
CAATCCAAAGGCGGGATAATGGCAGAGCGGGGCGCATTTGAAGATGAGAGAGAAGCTGTAAAGAGTTGGAGCAGGGTTGATAGTATTACGGTTTTAAAAAATGGTGCTTTGGCTGGTGGTAAGATACAACCAAAACCCGTAGCGCAATTTCCAGCAGGCTTTTTCCAACTGTTTAATGAAGCTAAGGAAGCAATTAATCAAGTTACGGGTTTATCGCCTGAGTTTATTGGGACGAGAGAAGTCTCACAAGCAGGGATTTTAGAGGCACAACGGCGTCAATCCAGTCTTAACCTGCTAGCTTGTCTGTTTGATGGTTTACGTTTGTATCGCAAGCGGCAAGGTAAGATTATTTTGCATCTGATACAGAATTATTTGTCTGATGGTCGTTTGGTACGGATATCGGGTGAGGAGAATGCGCAATATATTCCCTTGACGCGTGAAGCGGTGATGAGTGTTGATTATGACATTGTGGTGGATGATGCGCCAACCAGCCCGAATGAGAAAGAGCGTACCTTTGGCATTATCACGCAATTATTACCGTTGCTTCAAAATGCCGTAACACCGGATATTATGCTTGATTTGCTTCGTTACTCACCCTTGCCTGCGTCATTACTCAATCGTGTAAGCGAGAAGATGCAACAGCAGCAAATGGCACAACAAGCCCAACAACAGCAGATGGATCCCGAACA
>NZ_JBHINE010000075.1:754-1008 GCF_042194715.1 Bartonella sp. CM120XJJH
TGCGTCAGAAGAGAGCGGAATTGGAAGCCGAAATGATGCAACAGAGGCATGACATTGAACGTCAGAAGCTTCTCAATGAACAAGCACACAATCAGATTATGCGAGAGAGAATAGCATTGCACAGAGGCATGCATATTTGAGAGAGGTGAAAGAATGAATGCAGAAATGAACGAAGCTATGAATGAAGATTACAGGGTTGGTGCACCGGTATTTGATGATGAGAGCTCTTTTGAGAGTGATTACGAGGTCGAAAA
>NZ_JBHINE010000076.1:0-963 GCF_042194715.1 Bartonella sp. CM120XJJH
GAGATGACCAAAACCAAAAAACTCGACATGGAATTGCCTAAAGAAGGACGCTTTATCAGTTCTGAATTCCCAATCTTGCGGGAAAACTTGACCAAAATTGATCAAGCTATGATGGAAGTTGAGGAAAAAGTAGACGAAAAAGCACCTTTAAAACACACGCATACCATAAGCGAAATCACAGATCTAGAAAGCGCTCTCAAAGGCAAAATGGCAGCCGATAAAACCTTCTCATTTGCTGATTTAAGCGATATCGAAGGTGCAAAAGATGCCGCAAATAATTATGTTCTCTATAAATCAAGCAACAATAACTTCACTTTTGGTAGTGCTATCTCTCTATTAGGCGCGCATCAACATAAAACCGAAGATATCGTGGGTCTTGATGATTTTAGAGCCAAGATCAATGAAGATCTCACAAGCTATGGACACCTCACAAGCCCAAATGAATGGCAAAGTTATAATAAATTTACCAGCAAAGTAACCATGAGTAGTGATTTGGAACTGTTAGGCAATTCGTCGTTTAACCTTATCCATAACAACAAAGTCGTTACCAATCTAAGCACAACCGGAAGCTCGCTGAAAGGACCGCTGAAAGTAGATGGTGACCTTATTTATACCAAATCACAAGTGGATGCAGCTATCTTAGCAGAAACAAAAAAGATCTTAAAAAAAGCTTTGAGTAATAAAGTCATTAATTGGTCTGCGCTTGTTGATGCTGAGTTACTTTATACACAGGATGGGAAAATTCAATGGCCAGATTGGGTAACCGATAAAACCAAAGTAGAAATCCAAGCATGGGGCGGTGGAGGTAGTGGTGGTTCCTCTTGGTCTTATGGTGATGGCGGCGGCGGCGGCGGCGGAGGTTGTTCCGTGTGGTATGGCTATAAATCCAGTTTAAACGGGCATGAGGATATCATCATTGGTAAAGGAGGAACTTCTGTTGCAAAGCATGGTGCGACAGGAAAC
>NZ_JBHINE010000077.1:0-945 GCF_042194715.1 Bartonella sp. CM120XJJH
GTTTCCTGTCGCACCATGCTTTGCAACAGAAGTTCCTCCTTTACCAATGATGATATCCTCATGCCCGTTTAAACTGGCTTTATAGCCATACCACACGGAACAACCTCCACCTCCTCCACCGCCGCCTAAGCAATAAGACCAAGAGCAACCACCACTACCGCCGCCACCCCAGGCTGTAATTTCGACTTTGGTTTTATCCGTGACCCAGTTGGGCCATTCAATTTTCCCATCTTGCGTATAAAGCAATTCAGCATCGGCAATAATGAGTTTATTAATCAAATCTTTTTTGATGTTTTTAATTTCCTGCTTGAGAATCTCTATTTCTGATTTCGTATAAACAGTTTCACCATCAACTCTCAAAGGTCCTTTAAGCGAGCTACCACTCGCACTTAAACTTGTGACCACTTCACCATTATGGGTGAGGCTAAACGACGAATTGCCCAAAAGCTCTAAATCACCATTTATAGTGACTTTACTGGTAAATTTATTATAACTTTGCCATTCATTTGGGCTTGTGAGGTGTCCATAGCTTGTGAGATCTTGATTGATCTTGGCTCTAAAATCATCAAGCCCCACAATATCTTCGGTTTTATGTTGGTGTGCGCCTAATAGGGAGATAGCACTGCCAAAGGTGAAGTTATTATTGCTTGATTTATAGAGAACATAATTATTTGCGGCATCTTTTGCCCCCTCGATATCACTTAAATCGGCAAAAGTGAAGGTTTTATCGGCTGCCATCTTGCTCTTCAGGGCTGCTTCAAGGTCTGCAACATCACTTATTGTGTGCATGTGTTTTGAAGGCGCTTTTCCCTCTAGCTTTTCCTCAACTTCCATTATCGCTTGATCAATTTTCGTCAAGTTTTCCCGTAAGATTGGGAATTCAGAACTGATAAAGCGTCCTTCTTTAGGCAATTCCATGTCGAGTTTTTTGGTTTTGGTCATCTC
>NZ_JBHINE010000078.1:0-932 GCF_042194715.1 Bartonella sp. CM120XJJH
TCCGCCGAACTCTTTCAACAATCCTTAGCGGTTTTAAATAGGCGTTCGGCACAAGCCTATGCTGGACAAAAAAGAGGCATGATGGGCTTTGAAGCGCTTGGCATTTCTGTCAAAAACACTTCTGGAAAACTCAAATCCACTTCTGTCTTGTTAGAAGAAATTACCGACAAGATGAGTAAGATGAAAAATCAAGCACAAAGACAGCATATTGCTGCTCTGTTGTTTGGGGGTGATGGTAAAGAAATGGCGACCATGCTTGCACAAGGCATGGCGCCCATTAAAGAGCTCTTTGCAAAGGCTAGGAAAGGAAAATGGCTGATAGGTGCCGATGTTGCACGCTATGCAGCGGACTTAAGTGACAAGATGGGAGCTTTTAAGAAAAAAATAGGCGGTATCGCAAGCTTTATTGGCGCGCGTTTCATGCCCGTCATCAATGATATGATTGACGGTTTTTCTCGCCTGATTGATGAAAACCGCGACCTCATTCAAACAACCGTTGCTGGATGGGCTAAAAGCGTAAAAAAAGTCTTTAATGATTTGCTTAATCCTACCTCTGATTTGAGAAAAGGTATCAGTGATCTCACAGAGAGGATTAAAGGCTGGTTTTTCTGGCTAGAACCTCTGATTGGTGAAATAACCCTCTTTAAGGTAGGACTTGTAGCACTTGGTTCCTTCATTTTTGGTCCACTCATTGCCGCATTAGCAGCCGTAGGAGCCGCATTTGTTAGCCTTGGTATCACAATTATGACGACACCTATCGGTTGGTTAATGGGTGGCATTGCAGCGCTCTTTGTCCTCTATCAATATTGGGACAAACTCAATGGTTGGGTAGCAGCATCTTTAGCCGCGGTTGGGGCAGTTCTTACCGGAGCATTCATTGCGGCAATGGTACCGGCAGCTTCTGCAGTTGCGGGTCTTGCACTATCTCTTGT
>NZ_JBHINE010000079.1:0-926 GCF_042194715.1 Bartonella sp. CM120XJJH
CCTGCGGCTGCTAAGCCCCGCCAGCTTGCAGCAACACCACGACTAACAGCACCCATCTTGATAAAAGAGCCCATCAATTGAAGAAGCCCAAGGCGTGTACCGGCAAGAGTAAAGCGCAAAACCCGTAGAGCAATATTAAAAGCCATCAGGGCAGCAATGGTTTTGATAATGGCGCTTGTTAAAGTGGGATGGGCATTCGCCCACGCCATAAGCCCATTAGTAAAATTACCAACAGTTTCCATGAGACTGTTGAGAGGAGGCAGAAGCACTTCACCAATGGTGATGCCCAGAGCCACAATACGGTTTTGCAAGAGTTCAAATTGCCGCATGGCACCGGTTGCTTGTTTGTCTGCTTCTTGTTCTACAGAACCTTTAAAGACTTGTGGATCTTTCACATAATCTAAAGCTTGCCCTAACAATTCGGGATTGCCCACCAATTTGGCAAAATCGCCGGTAAAATCGCGCCCCGCAATGGCAATCAGCGAACGCATCCCTTGTTCGGATTTGCCCAACACATTAAAAAAGCGCACCAAGGTACCGGTGGCATCTTTGTCCAGATCTTGCATGAATTTTTCGCGGGAAAGCCCAATATTGGCAAAAGCATCTTCAATATGTTTGCCTCCTGCTTGAATGCGGGCACTCATGGCATTAAAACCACGCGCAGCACTCTCTGGAACAATCCCAGCAGAAATCATCGCTGTACCAAATGCCGCGGTTTCGCGGGCTGTCAACTTAAACATGGTTGCCGCACCGGTGGCACGATTGGTAAAATCAGACACTTCACTGGCTTTTGCCGCCATGTGGTTCGAGAGATGATTGATAGCATCGCCTAGATCTTCAATGCCTGCTTGATTAAGCTTAAAGACATTGCGCAATTTGGCAAAGCGCTCCCCAATCTGATCTCCCGTCATATCAAAAGCAACAGC